>JAFWFF010000003.1 GCA_017515765.1 Bacillota bacterium
GCTCTCACGCGTTCCTCCGGGTCCGTGCTCACCGGGTCCGTAAGACCGAGGAGCCTAGCTGCTTCTCCTCCGTGCGTCGTGATCACTGCCTGCCCCGAGAATTCCGAAAGGTCATCCGCGAGCTTTTCCCTTGCTGCGATCACGTTCAGGCCGTCTGCGTCTATAAGTAGCTTCCCGCTGAAGCTGTTCAGGACGCGCTCGACTATGCCTGCCGTCATGAGAGTCTTGCCCATCCCGGGACCTATTGCCACGGCGTCAAAACGTCCGATCTCCGCGAGGGCGTATTCGGTCCTCACGCAGATCGCTTCGGGTATCACCCTCTGGAGAAGCGCGAAGTTGTCCTTCGAAGTCGCGATCCTGCATAGTCCCGCGCCTGAGCGCAGAGCCCCGTACGCGGCCAGCACCGCAGCTCCCGGCATCCCGCCGGATCCCGCGAAGATCAGTATGCTTCCGCAGTCGGCCTTTGACGCGTCAGATGCGGTGACGGGCAGGAGCCCCGAGACAAGTTCTTTTGTTATGTCGATCATGCCTGTCATTCAGCCCACTCCCAGGAAAACATGCGCCATCATGAAATATATCGACAGTGCGACGGCGTCCGAGACGGACGATATCGCCGGGTTCGCGATCAGGGCCGGGTCCAGCCCGACCTTCTTCACGATCAAAGGTATCATGCTGCCTATGATCTTCGCGAACATCACTATCCCGATCATTGCCGTGCAGACGGTGAGCGCCACCATCGGACTCTCGCGGTCGAACAGGCAGATCCTGGCGAAATTGATGATGCTCAGGACCACGCCTATGGTGAAGCCGATCCTGACTTCCTTCCAGAGTATCCTGAGGAAGTCCTTTGGCTCGACTTCCTCTGTCGCGAGGCCTCTTATTATCAGCGTCGCGGCCTGGGATCCCGTATTTCCTCCCGTTCCCATGAGCATCGGCATATACGCGACGAGGCTTATCACCTGGGAGAGCGTACCCTCGAAGCTGGTGATTATCATGCCGGTGAAGACGTACGCGATCATCAGGATGATGAGCCACGGCAGCCGGTTCTTGGCGTGCTGCAGGACGCTCATGTCAAGGTAGTCCTTGCCCGAGTCGTCCAGGTCTATGATACCGCCCATCCTCTCGATATCCTCGGTCGTCTCTTCTTCTATGACGTCCAGGATATCGTCGACGGTGATGATTCCGACGAGCCTGAACTCGTTATCCACTACCGGAAGCGCCAGGAAGCCGTATTTGGTGAAGTCCGAAGCGACGTCCTCCTGGTCGTCGTATACGTTCTCGCATACGAAATCGGTGTGCATAAGATTCTTGATGCGTTCATCGTCGTCCGAAACAACCAGGGTGGAGAGCGACACTATGCCTATGAGCTTCCTGCCTGCGTCCTTCACATAGCAGGTGTAGATGGTCTCCGCGTCCATTCCCTCGCGCTTGATGTGCTCCAGAGCCTCGCGGACCGTCCAGTCTTTGCTCAGGCTGATATAGTCCGGGGTCATCAGGCTTCCCGCGCAGTTGTCGGGGTAGTTCAGATATGTGTTGATCAGCTTGCGCTCGGATTTCGGCGTCTTCTCCAGGATCCTGCTGACGACGTTCGCGGGCAGCTCCTCCAGCACGTCGATCTTATCGTCGAAGTCCATCTCCTGAACGATGAACTCGGCTTCGCGGACCGTAATGGCCGTTATGATCTTTATCTGATCATCCGGCGGGAGCTCGGCGAATACCGACGCGCTGATATCCTTGGGGAGCAGTCTGAACAGGATGACGGTATTGTCTATGCCAGCCTGCTCGGTGACCTCCTCCAGGAGCTCAGCTGTATCGACCGCATTAAAATGGAGGAGCTCATCGCGCGCCCTGAAGTATTTCTTCTGCTCGACCAGTTCCAGGATCTTCTGCAGACCTTCTGTCATCAGTTCTTCTCTGTCGAGAGTCTGTCCTTCAGGCATTGGAGCACCTCCTTTCCTAAACTAATATTTTAGCCCAGATCAAAGATGCTGTCAAACTACTGCGGGCGGTCAAATTTTCACAATATTTTTTCTATATTATTTGCATCACTTTGTTCGACTGCTTCGGTTGACTTAAAAAAACTGGGTGTTATAATTTAGGCACGGGCCTTTGCGTCCGTTCAAACGTGTCACTTTAGTTATAGCTGCATGACTGATCATTAAGAAAAGAGGAGATCAAAAATGGCTAATTTGGTTCAGAAGTACATCGACATCGCCAAGGAAAAGAATCCTTACGAGCCGGAATTTCTGCAGACAGTAGAGGAAGTTCTCACTTCCATCGAGCCCGTGCTCGAGGCACATCCCGAGTACATTAAAGCAGGCCTTATCGAGCGTCTGATCGAGCCTGAAAGAGGCGTATCCTTCAGAGTTCCCTGGGTCGACGACAACGGCAACGTACAGGTAAACAGAGGTTACAGATTCCAGTTCAACAGCGCTCTTGGACCCTACAAGGGCGGTCTGAGATTTGCTCCCAATGTCTATCCCGGAATCCTTAAATTCCTCGGCTTTGAGCAGATCTTCAAGAACAGCCTTACCGGCCTCCCCATCGGCGGCGGCAAGGGCGGTTCCGACTTCGACCCCAACGGCAAATCCGATGCGGAAGTCATGAGATTCTGCCAGTCGTTTATTACTGAGCTTTACAGACATATCGGACCTGACACAGACGTTCCGGCAGGCGACCTCGGAGTAGGCGGCCGTGAGATCGGTTACATGATGGGTCAGTATAAGAGGATCGCAAACCGTTACGACGGAACCTGGACCGGCAAGGGAACCACCAACGGCGGTCTCGCGGGAAGAACCGAAGCTACCGGTTTCGGAATCGTATTCTATGCCAGAGAGATGCTGAAATACTTCGGTGAGGAACTCAAGGGCAAGACCGTCGCTGTCTCCGGATTCGGCAACGTATCCTGGGGCACCGTCACCAAGCTGAACGAGCTCGGCGCCAAGGTCATCACCATCTCCGGACCGGATGGATACATCCTGGACGAAGACGGCGTTTCCGGCGACAAGGTCGACTACATGCTCGAGCTGAGAGCGAGCGGCAAGAACATCTGCTCCCCCTATGCCGAGAAGTATCCGAACTCCAAGTTCTTCCCCGGCAGAAAGCCCTGGGAAGTCAAGGCTGACCTCTACATCCCCTGCGCGACTCAGAACGAGATCCGCATCGAGGATGCCAAGACGATGGTCGCCAACGGCTGCAAGTTCCTCTGCGAAGGAGCCAACATGCCTACCACCAACGAAGCTATCGCTTACCTGCAGGAGAACGGCGTAAAGGTCGGCCCCTCCAAGGCTGCAAACGCCGGCGGCGTTGCCTGCTCCTGCCTCGAGATGAGCCAGAACGCTGAGCACATCATCTTCACCAAGGAAGATGTTTACAAGCAGCTCGAAGGCATCATGGTAAGGATCTTCCAGCTGTCCGTAGACGCCTGCAAGCGCTACAACCTGGGCGACAACCTCATCGCCGGTGCGAACATCGCCGGATTCGAGAGAGTTGCGGAAGCTATGATGATGCAGGGTATTGTATAAGGCCTCATAAGTCTGTACACCCTATACGATCAGAACAAAAGAGCCGGCGGGCGCCCGCCGGCTCTTTTATTTGCCGCACCGCGGCGGCGTCAGCCGTGCCTTATCTGCTTCCATTTCCTCGTCCGGAAGAAAAGCGATATCACTATGAGCGGGAACCAGGACGCCATGAACAGCGGGAACATCACCACTCCCCCCGCTATCACCGAAGGCCTGTACCCCGAGAGCGCGGCGACGAGCATCCCGAATACCGTGATCCCCAGCCAGCCGATCACTGCGAAAGCCAGGGCCGTCCCGAGGAAGGCATACGTCTCCCTCTCAGCAGATATGCTCGCAGCTTCCGCGATATATGCCGGAAGGCCGAGCTTTCCCGCGATGAGCCCTGCGCCCTGCAGCGCTGCCGGAAGGCTCAGGATCGGTGAGACCGCCTGCATGAAAGGCGAGCAGAGGAACATTGCGCTGTCGAACGCGCGCGCCGCGCGGAGGCGGCCCTCCCTGCGGATCCTTTGGTCAGGGCGGCAGTTCCCGGCTTTCACATCTTTCTCCCTGCGTTTCGCCAGCGGAGCCAGGAATCGGCCCGACGCCGCGAACAGTCCGGCGGCTTTGCGCTCAGACACATCCATGATCCCGCTCACCCATCTCCTCCTCTGGCGAAGCGACTCCTTGAAAGAATGAGGCGCCTCGTCATATGAGACCGCTTCAGGCACCCACCACACCCTCTCGCCGCGCTCGGCGCAGATCGCCGAAAACTCCGCGTCCTCAGCGATCGTCCCGGTGTTCCAGCCTCCCGCCTCCTCCAGAAAGCCGAGGCTCACGGCGAAGCCCGTTCCGACCAGTTTCGCTGACATCGAGAGGGCCGCCCTGGACCTGTTGAAGAACCAGTCGAATATCCCGAAATAAAGCGCGTAGCAGCCCGCGACCCAGGAGTTCCGGGTGTTCAGAGCGCGCAGCCTTCCCTTTGCGACCCTCGCGCCTGCGCAGAACGCGTCATTCATCCTGGAAAGATAGTCACGCGAGACATAATTGTCCGCGTCAAACACCATGACAGCGTCGAATCCCCTCACCTCATCGCTTCTTACTGCCTGCTTAAGGACGTCCCCTTTGCAGCTGACCGGGCCCTCCACGTTCAGCACCTTTGCTCCGGCCGCCAGGGCTGCGGCCTCCGTCCCATCGCTGCAGTTGTTCGGGATCACGAACACTTCGAACAGCCCGCGCGGATAGTCCTGCGCCAGGAGGCTTCCGACGGAGCGGCCGATGACCTGCTCTTCGTTCCGCGCCGGGATGAGGCAGGCGAACCCGGTGCGCGGCTCTTTTTGCTCATAGCCTTTAGGCTTCCTGAAGATCATAAGAAGCCCCGTGATCAAAAACCAAAGCCCGAAAAGCCGGGATACCAGACAAACGAAAAAAGCTACGACGCGCACCTCCCCTGCTCGATCTGCGATAAAGATATCGAGGAGAGATTAAATGCGGTCTGTGGTTTTTCCTAAATTACCCTTTCGGAAACGTTAAGTTATTCTTAAGGCCCGCTGCCTGGCGGTTCCCTATTCCTCCCAGTTGTCCCCGGTATCGTAGTCGATGATGACCC
>JAFWFF010000139.1 GCA_017515765.1 Bacillota bacterium
TACTGTAATTCTGACTGCTCATTTCGCACCTCCAATTCACAAGTATATTACCACATCTTTGGTAACTCTACTTTTTGGGGTACGTGTCATATTGCAAGGGCGGCGCCGTTTTTTACGCCGCGCCGATTGGGCGCGG
Source organism: Bacillota bacterium (assembly GCA_017515765.1). Classification (GTDB taxonomy): domain Bacteria; phylum Bacillota; class Clostridia; order Peptostreptococcales; family Anaerovoracaceae; genus Eubacterium_B. The sequence goes on from JAFWFF010000139.1 coordinate 137, forward strand.
CTGTTTTTTCGCCGGCGCCCATGAAAAACGCGGGCGAAACGCCTCGAGAGGCGCAGAAAACGCGGCCCGAAGGGCCGCGCTTTCTGGTGGTCAGTATATTGTGTTGGAGATCAGCCTTTGCCGTTCCAGCAGTAGGTGCAGAGGTTCTCGGGCGGGATGCCGACCGCGTCGAGCATGTCGTCGAGGCGGTTATAGCTGAGCGACGTGAAGCCCTGCTCTTTGCGGAGCTCCTCTATGAGCACCGCATATTTTTCGGAATCCGGGTCGAGGTAGTCGCCGAGCTCATCGCTCTCGACTACGCGGCCTTCGATCCTGTTTATCATACGGCGTGCGATCAGCTCGAGGTCCGAGGTCGAGCGCGAGAAGTTCAGATATTTGCAGCCGAAGAGGATGGGCGGGCTGGCGGGCCTGGCGTGGACCTCTTTGGCGCCGCTGTTGTAGAGGAAGTCCACCGTCTTCCTAAGCTGGGTGCCGCGGACTATCGAGTCGTCGATCAGCAGGATCCTCTGCCCTTCTATGAGTTCGTGGACGGGGATCAGCTTCATGCGCGCGATCAGGTCGCGCTTTGACTGGATGGTAGGCATGAAAGACCTCGGCCAGGTCGGGGTGTATTTGATGAAGGGGCGGGCATAGGGGATGTCGGATTCGTTGGAATAGCCGATAGCGTGGGCGATGCCGGAGTCCGGGACGCCCGCGACTATGTCGATCTTATCCTTCATATAGCCGTCGCGCTGGGCCATCTTCTGTCCGCAGCGGTTGCGCACGCCTTCCACCGACTTGCCCTCGTAGGACGAGGACGGATAGCCGTAGTAGATCCAGAGGAAGGTGCAGACCTTCATGTCGGTCCCGGGCGCCGCGAGCGTTGTGACCGCGTCGGGGGTCATCACCACGATCTCGCCGGGGCCGAGGATCTTATAGTCTTCGTAGCCGATGTTCAGATAGGCGAACGATTCGAAGCTCGCGCAGAAGCCTTCCTCCTTCCGGCCGATGACCAGAGGAGTGCGGCCGACTTTGTCCCTGGCGCAGTAGATGCCCTTCGGGGTGAGGAGCATCATGCTCATGGAGCCGTCGATCACCTCCTGGGCATAGCGGATGCCTTCGATCAGATTGTCTTTCTCATTGATCAAAGTCGCCACGAGCTCGGTGTTGTTGATCTCGCCGCCGCTCATCTCCATGAACTGGGCGCCCCTGAGAGACATGATCTCGTCGATGAGTTCCTGCTTGTTGTTGATCTTTCCGACGGTAGTGATCGAGAAAGAGCCGTGGCGGGAACGCACGGTGATCGGCTGCGGCTCGTAGTCGGAGATCGCGCCGATGCCCATCATGCCTTTCATCTTCTGGACGTCCGAGTCGAACTTGGTCCTGAAGGGAGTGTTCTCAATGTTGTGGATGGCACGGTCAAAACCCTTCCCGGGATCGTAGAGCACCATGCCGGCGCGCCTCGTTCCGAGATGCGAATGATAGTCGGTACCGAAAAACAGATCGAATACGCAGTCTTCTTTAAGAGCTGCAGCGAAGAATCCGCCCATAAAAACTCCTTTGATCGAGAGCAAAAAACAATACACGACCATTATACATGTTAGGCGGTGCGATTGCAATTAAAGCGTGAAAAATACTTTATTGATTTATTTGATTAAAGTGATATAATGTTTCCCATATTATTCACTTGGAGCGGCCGTGCCCTCCGGATTGGAGAAACGATGTTTGAACTTCCCAGATACAAGACGCCGGACTTCACTCTCAGCTGTTTCGCAGACGCGCCGGACGCGCGCCTTCTCCCGTCGCCAAGGGACAAATCCGCCCCGGACGGGTTCCACGCCACGTCCATCTATCCGGAATACTTCAAGATCGGCGGGAAATGGCTGCTTGCGGAGGATACCAGGATGGACTGCGTCTCGGTATACGAGAACGGGAAGATCCTGGTCAAGGAATTCCGCAACCTGAGAGAGGGAGACATGGTGGTCATCGGGAGGACCGAGGACGCGTCAGAGGGGATCTATGTCCACCCGGACTGCTTCGAGGTCCCGGGAGCAAAGGACAAAGGCACCTTCTTCTTCAGGCAGAGCAGGACCCGCGAGACCGCTTTTTCCTACGACTACCGCAATCTGGTAGAGCTCCTGAAATACGAGAAGGAGAACGGCGGCTACGTGGTATGGGTGCTCGGGCCGGCGTGCTCTTTTGACGCCGGAGCCAGGGAGAATTTCTCAAAGCTCGTCGATAACGGCTACGTGAGCGCTTTGCTCGCCGGAAACGCCCTCGCGACCCACGACCTCGAAGGCGCCTATCTCGGCACCGCGCTGGGCCAGGACATCCACACCCAGGAGCCGCATTTCAACGGCCACTACAACCACATCGACACCCTGAACAAGATCAACCGCTACGGCTCGATCTCCAGGTTCATCGAGGAAGAGAATATCGATAACGGCATCATCTATTCCTGCGTCAGGAACAAAGTCCCGATGGTCCTCAACGGGTCGTTCCGCGACGACGGGCCGCTTCCCGAGGTGTTCGAGCACACCTACGTCGGGCAGGACGCGATAAGGTCACACGTGAGGAAGGCGACCACGGTCATCGGTATGGCCACGGTCCTTCACACCATCGCGACGGGAAATATGACACCTGTATACCGCGTGCTGGAGGACGGGACGATCAGGCCGGTGTATTTCTATATGGTCGACACCTCGGACTTCGCGGCCAGCAAGCTGGGAGACAGAGGCAGCCTTTCGGCCAAAGGGATCGTGACCAACGTGCAGGATTTCCTCAAGAACGTGACGGGCGGTCTCGGCATCTGAGACACGCCCCCTGCGGGCCAAAGACCGGCCGGATATGACAACAGGGACCGGGCGCATGGATAATGTGCCCGGTTCTGATATTTTTTTGACGATTTGTTTATTCTGTGTTATAATAACTTTCCGCTTTATTTGATTTTTTGTATTTTGAAGATAAAAATGGTCCTGCACTGCAGGAGAAGGAGGATCGGTATGATCTATCCAAACTGGTTCGTTTGCGTCATGGGTATGGGCACCGTTTTTGCAGGCCTTATCATACTCATTTTCGCGGTGAAGATAATGGGCCTCGTATTCGGGCGCGGCAAGGCGCAGGAAGAGGAAGAGGCGGCGGCGGAAGTTACCAGGACCGCGCCGGCGCCTTTGCCTGCGGATCCCGCTGCTGTAACGCCTGAGGTCATAGCCGCGGTGTCGGCTGCCATAGTCGAAGACATGGGTCTTCCGGATATCACGGCGCTGAGGATAGTTTCGATCAAAAGGGTCTGAATCATAAACAGGAGAGAGAAATGAAGAAGTACAGAGTAAATGTAAACGGTACGGTCTACGAAGTTGAAGTAGAAGACATAACGGGCCAGGCGCCCGCCGCCCAGCCTGCCCAGGCGCCGGCAGCAGCTCCCGCGCCGGCTCCCGCAGCCCCCGCAGGCCCTGTCGAAGGAACGAAGATCGAGGCTCCGATGCCCGGCAACATCCTCAGGGTGAACGTAAAGCAGGGTGACGCCGTGAAGAAGGGCGACGTCCTTATGATACTCGAAGCGATGAAGATGGAGAACGAGATCATGGCTCCCTGCGACGGGACTGTAAACTCGCTGTCCGCTTCCGCCGGAAGCACTGTCGAGGCGGGATCGGTGCTCTGCACCATAGCCTGAGGGATCCGGAGGTACTGAAATGCAAGCAGTGCTTGATTTTCTGCGAAACACCGGGTTCGGGCTGTTCTTCGCGGGGGATAACTGGAAATGCCTCGTCATGATAGTTATCGCCTGTTTCCTGCTCTGGCTCGGAATAAGGAAAAAGTTCGAACCTTTGCTCCTGGTGCCGATAGCGATGGGGATGCTTCTCACCAATCTCCCGGGAGCGGGGATGTTCCACGAGATACTCTTCGCGGGAGGCCAGATCCACTGGGAGCTCATCCAGGGAAGCGCGGTCACGCAGGAGTTCCTGGAGGGGCTCAGAGCCGCCGGGGTCGCCGAGAGCATAGTCTCGGAAGCCGCGGTCGGGGAGGTCATCCACGTCGGACTCGTGGACATACTTTACCTGGGCGTCAAGCTCGGGATCTACCCCTGCCTGATATTCATGGGAGTAGGCGCGATGACGGACTTCGGCCCGCTGATCGCGAACCCCAAGAGCCTCCTGCTCGGAGCGGCGGCTCAGTTCGGCATATTCTTGACCTTTGTCGGCTGCAGGCTCATAGGATTCACCCAGGCAGAGGCGGGCTCCATCGGAATAATCGGAGGAGCTGACGGGCCGACCGCGATCTTTGTTACCGCGATGCTGGCTCCCGCTTTGCTCGGGCCGATCGCCGTGTCCGCGTATTCCTATATGGCCCTGGTGCCCGTGATCCAGCCTCCCATCATGAAGGCCTTAACGACGGAAGCCGAGCGTAAGATCGTCATGAGGCCGCTCAGGCCCGTGAGCAAAAAAGAGAAGATCGTCTTCCCGATAATGGTCACGATCATCGTGGCGCTCATCGTACCGTCCGCCGCGCCTCTCGTAGGCTGCCTGATGCTCGGGAACCTCCTGAAGGAGAGCGGCGTCACCGACAGGCTCAGCAAGACCGCTCAGAACGAGCTGATGAACATAGTCACGATCTTCCTCGGGGTGTCCGTCGGATGCACCGCGACCGGAAGGACCTTCCTCGCGGTAAAGACCATGGGCATCATGGCGATGGGCATCGTGGCGTTCGCGTTCGGCACCGCTTCCGGAGTCATTCTGGCGAAGATCATGAACCTCTTCCTGAAGGAGAAGATAAACCCGCTCATCGGTTCCGCAGGAGTATCCGCGGTCCCGATGGCTGCCCGCGTATCACAGAAGGTAGGCCAGGAAGCCGACCCGGGCAATTTCCTTCTGATGCACGCCATGGGGCCGAACGTCGCAGGCGTCATCGGATCGGCCATAGCAGCCGGCGTTCTGATAGCTTTGTTCGGATAGGAGATACATATGTCTGTAATGGAATTTAAAGAGAAGAAACCGCTCCTCATCACGGATACCATACTCCGCGATGCGCACCAGTCCCAGGCCGCCACGCGAATGACCACCGAAGAGATGATCCCCGCGCTGGAGATCCTCGATTCGATCGGCTATTACTCGCTTGAATGCTGGGGCGGGGCCACCTACGACTCCTGCCTGAGGTTTCTCGGGGAGGATCCGTGGGACAGGCTCAGGACGCTCAGAAAGCGCCTCCCCAACACCAAGCTCCAGATGCTCCTGAGAGGGCAGAACCTCCTGGGCTACCGCAATTACGCCGACGACGTGGTCGACGCGTTCTGCGGGCATATGATAGACGAGGGCATCGATATAGTCAGGGCTTTCGACGCGCTGAACGACGTCCGCAACCTGGAGCAGTGCATCAAGTCCGTGAAGAAACACGGCGGCACCATGGAGATAGCGCTCTCCTACACTTTGTCGCCCGTGCACAACGAGGCGTACTTCGTCAAGCTCGCCAAAGAGCTCGAGCAGATGGGCGCCGACATCATATGCATCAAAGACATGGCGGGCCTGCTCCTTCCGATGGCCGCGTACTCTCTGGTCAAAGCCCTTAAGGAGAACTCGAACCTGCCGGTCCACCTCCACACCCACGACACGACGGGCTGCGGAGAGATGGTCCTCCTCATGGCAGCCTACGCCGGAGTCGATATAGTCGACACCGCGCTCTCCCCGCTCGGAAGCGGGACTTCCCAGCCGGTCACCGAATCTTTGGTCGCCGCCCTTCAGGGAACGGACAGGGATACCGGGCTCGACCTCGAGAAGATGTCCAAGGCAGCCGAGCATTTCCGCAAGGTGGCGGACCGCCTGAAGAAGGACGGCTTCCTGGATCCGAAGGTCCTCGCGGTCGACACGAACGCCCTGAAATACCAGGTGCCCGGAGGCATGCTCTCCAACCTGATCTCACAGCTCAAGCAGGCAGGGAAAGAGGATAAGTTCTACGAAGTGCTGGACGAGGTGCCGCGCGTCAGGGCGGACTTCGGATACCCGCCGCTCGTAACGCCCTCCAGCCAGATAGTCGGTACCCAGGCCGTCATGAACGTCATCACAGGCGAGCGCTACAAGATGATGCCGAAGGAATCAAAGGGCATCCTGCGCGGAGAGTACGGAAGGCTTCCCGGCGAGGTGAGCGAAGAGGCGAGAGCCAAGGCGGGCATCAAGCCTGAGGATATAATCACCTGCCGCTACGCCGACCTGATCGAGCCGGAGATGGACAAGCTCCGCGAGCAGTATAAGGATATAGCCGAGTCAGACGAGGACATCCTCAACCTCGCGCTGTTCCCGCAGGTCGCCCCGGGCTTTATCGAGAACCGCCGCAAGAAACGCAGCGAGGCAGCTGCGGCCGCGTCCCGCGCCGCGGCGCCCGCGAAGGACGGCTCCGACACCGTAAGAGAGCTCTTCGTTGAGTTCAGGCAGAACTGACAGGCAAAAGCGCTGACCGCCGCCGCCTCCGGAAGGAGAGCGGCGGCTTTTTTGTTGCCTGCGGAAAGGACGCGCGATTGATTATTACGGTATTGTGTAGTATTATTAACAATGTATAAGTCTATGCATCTACGGAAGGATGTTTGCGGATGAGCAAGAAGAGAAAGAAGATAAGCCTGATAGTATTTGCCGCCGCGTTCCTGCTGTTCCTGGCCGGTACGTTCATCTCACGCCCCACGGTCCATTCGGAATCCATCAAGGAAGTTATGAAGGACGCGGTGCTCCATGAGCACGCCAGGATCGGCTTCATCGGAGGGATGGAAGTCAATCCCGCTGTGATCTCTGCGTACACGGTCACGGCGATCATCCTCATAGCGGCTCTCATACTCAGGTTCACCGTGATCCCGAAATTCAAATATGTGCCCGGAAAGATACAGACGCTGCTGGAGGAAGCGGTCGGCCTGTTCCAGGGCATGGCCAGGACCAACAGCCCCGACAGGAACAAATTCCTCAGCGCGTATATCTTCGCGGCGGGAGCGTATATCTTCATAGGTACGATCTTTGAGCTCCTGGGCCTGCAGGCGGTCACGACGCACGGCGAGAGCATCGCGCTTCCGGCCCCGCTCGCGGATATTAACGGAGCGATCGCGATGGGCGTAATGTCTTACAGCGTCATCCTGATCGAAGGCATCGTCGGCAACAAAGTCCGCGGCGCGGTCCAGGCGCTGAAGGATTTCTCGCTTCCGATCTCCATGAGTTTCAGGCTCTTCGGAGCACTGCTCTCGGGAGCTTTGGTCACGGAACTCGTATACTATTTCTTCGGGCTCAGCTTCGGGCTCCCCGTGATAGTAGGCGTCCTTTTCACTTTGATCCACGCGCTGATCCAGGCGTACGTACTGACCATGCTGGTGTCGGTATTCCACGGTGAAGCCACTGAGCTCCACCACGGGCACGCCTGACGGACACGTTATAATACCAGTTGATCATTCACTGCTGAATGGAGGAAAAAAGCAATGGTGAAAAACATAACTCTTAAGGCTCTCGTGCTTTTGGCGGTGATCGCGCTGCTCGCCGGAATGATGCTCATGCTGAGCACCGGAAGCGTCTACGCCGATGAGGAGGGCGAAGCGGTATCCGCGGAATCCAACACTCTGTCCACCAAAGCGATAGCCGCTGCGGCGGTAGTAGGTATCGCCGGGACCGCTGGCGCGATCTTCATGGGTCTTTCGATCATGAAATCCGTCGACAGCACCGCAAGGCAGCCGGAAGCCGCAGGCAATATCCGGACGACCATGATGCTCGGTCTGGTGTTCATCGAGACCGTCGTCATCTACGCTTTGATCGTGGCGATCCTCGTCATCTTCGTCCTCTGATAACACAGGGAGTTTACCATGCCGCTAAACATAGACTTCAGGCAGATATGTCTGCACATGCTGAACTTTGTCATACTCTTCGGCGGCCTCTATTTCCTGCTGTACAAGCCTGTCAGCGACTTCATGGAGAAGCGCCGGAAACACTACGAGGACATGGCCAGGGAGACGGAAGAGAATCTTTCGAACGCCCGGGCTTTCAAGTCTGAGTACGACGCCAAGCTCGGTCTCGCGGAAGTTGAGGCGGAGAGCATCAAAGACAAGGCAAGGGCAGAGGCGGTCAAAGAAGCCAAGAGGAGCAGAGAACAGGCGGAGCGTGAAGCGGAGGCCATCCTGGAGAACGCCAGGGCCGACGCCGAAGCCGAGAAGGGCAGGATGCTTAACGCGGCGAGAGAGGAGATCGAGGATATCGTCTCCGACGTCGCCAGAAAGGTCCTGACCCAGGGCAAGGATCCGATAGACCAGTTCCTTGCGAGCGTCGAAAGAGAGGAACGGGATGAGCCAAGAAGCTGAACGTGACACGGCCATCCTCTATTCTGCCGTACCCCCGACACCCGAACAGGAGAAAAGGCTCACTGATTTTCTGACCGGCCGATACGGACGGGAGTTTTCGCTGCTCTGGAAGGAGAGCAAAGATATCACCGGCGGGTTCAGGCTCGAAGCCGGCCCCTACGTCTATGACTGGACCACAGAGAGCAAGCTGAAGCAGTTCCGGGAATACCTTGACACCCTGCGCGATAGCGGCGAAGGAGTCGTCTCACTCATCAGGACAGCCGCGGCCGAATGGAAGCCCAGGGTCATCCCCCGCGAGGTCGGAAAGGTCAAAGCCATTGGCGACGGCATCGCGACAGTCACCGGGCTCGCCCGCGTGACCTACGGCGAGATAGTGATCTTCTCGACCGGCACCAGGGGAATGGTGCAGGAGCTCCGCGAGAACGAGATAGGCTGCATCCTCTTTGAGAACGACACTGACATCCAGGGCGGGAGCGACGTGTACAGGACGGGAAAGACCGCCGGCATACCGGTCGGGGAAGCATTCCTGGGACGCGTAATCGACCCCCTCGGGACCCCGCTTGACGGGATGGGGACTATCAAAGAGGCCGCGTACAGGCCGATAGAATACCCGGCGCCTGCGATCATAGACAGGCAGCCCGTAAACACCCCGCTCGAGACGGGCCTCATCTCCATAGACTCGATGTTCCCGATCGGAAGAGGCCAGCGTGAGCTCATCATAGGCGACAGGCAGACCGGAAAGACCGCCATCGCCGTCGATACCATACTCAACCAGAAGGGCAAGGGAGTGATCTGCATCTACGTCGCGATAGGCCAGAAGGCGAGCTCGGTAGCAAGGCTCGTGGATGGCTTAAGGAAACGCGGCGCGATGGATTATACAGTGGTGCTTACCGCTTCTGCGAGCGACGCCGCGCCGCTCCAGTACATAGCCCCCTATGCCGGCTGTTCCATGGGCGAATATTTCATGGAGCAGGGCAAGGACGTCCTCATAGTCTATGACGATCTGTCAAAACACGCGGTGGCCTACAGGTCGCTGAGCCTTTTGCTCGAGAGGAGCCCGGGCCGCGAGGCATATCCGGGAGACGTCTTCTACCTCCATTCGAGACTTCTCGAGCGTTCCGCCCACCTGTCCGACGAGAAGGGCGGCGGTTCGATCACGGCTCTTCCCATAGTCGAGACCCAGGAAGGGGACGTTTCCGCTTACATCCCGACCAATATCATCTCGATCACAGACGGACAGATCTTCCTTGAGAAGGATCTGTTCTTTGCGGGCCAGCGCCCTGCGGTAAACGTCGGCCTCTCGGTATCGCGTGTCGGCGGCGACGCCCAGACCAAAGCGATGAAGAAGGCCGCGAGCACCTTAAGGCTCGACCTCGCCCAGTACAGGGAACTCGAGGTCTTCATGCAGTTCTCGAGCGATCTGGACGAAGCCACCAGAAAGCAGCTTGCCTACGGCAAGAACCTCATGATGATGCTCAGGCAGAAGCAGTACAGGCCGAAGCCGCAGCACATCCAGGTCATGCTCCTCACGGTCATGCTTGGACATCTGATGGACGACATCCCGGAGGAGAAGGCCGGCGCGTATATCGAGTATCTGGAGGAGCATTTCCCCGACGAGGCAGCGGATATCTGCCAGAGGATCGACGAGACCGGGCAGCTCTCCGACGAAGACCGCAGCGGGATACTCCGCATCGGCGAGGCCCTGATCGAAAAATGCCGCGTCAATAAGATCTGATACCCATGTCGACCACCAACGAACTGAAAAACAGAATAGAAGGGATCGGAGACATCCGCAAGATCACCAAGGCCATGTACCTGATCGCCTCGCGCAAGCTCAGCAAGGCGAAGGCTGACATGGACCGGACCCGCCCCTATTACGAGGCGCTGAAGAACGAGATACACAGGATCTTCAGGGTCGACGCGATGATAGAGAGCCCCTATTTCTATCCGCCGGGATCCGCCGGTGTGCTTCACGGGCCCTGCGGCTTCCTGGTAATAACGGCGGACAAAGGACTCTCGGGCGCGTACAACCAGAACGTGATCAAAGAGACGCTCCGCGTCATGGAAGAGCACAGCGGGGACGAGCACAGGCTCTTCGTCGTCGGCGAATACGGGCGGCGGTATTTCAGCCTGCACGGCTATGAGATAGAGAAGAGCTTCCTGTATACAGCGCAGAATCCGACGATGGACCGCGCCAGGGAGATCGCGTCGACTTTGCTGAACCAGTACGACGAAGGGAAGATCGTGCGGCTCTACGTCATATACACCGACATGACCGGCCCTGTCGAAGAGCAGACCAGGTGCCAGAGGCTCATGCCCTTCCACCGGGCCGACTTCGGAGCGGTCGAAGGAGAACGCGAGGTCAAGGAACCGTTCGAGTTCATCCCATCCCTCGGGGACGTGCTGCATTCGATAATCCCAAGCTATCTGGCGGGCTTTATCTACAGCGCTTTGACAGACAGCTTCTGCAGCGAGCAGAACGCCAGGATGCTGGCGATGGATTCGGCGAGCAGCAACGCGGACGACCTGATCTCCAGGCTGACCGTAGAGTACAACCATGAAAGACAGGGAACGATAACCAGGCAGATAACCGAGATGTCTTCAGGCGTCAGAGCGATAAGGAGGAAGAAGGAAGAGTGACCGGGACCATAACAAGGATCTCAGGATCGGTAGTCGACGTCAGATTCCCGGAGGGGTCTCTTCCGAGGATCAGAGAGGCGCTGTATACCGAGATCGACGGAGACAGAAGATATATGGAGGTGGAGCAGCACAGGCCTGATTCCACCTGCAGATGCATAATGTTCGGAGAGAGCGACGGCCTTTACAGGGGCCTTCCGGTGACCGCGACGGGCGAGGGCCTTGCCGTGCCCGTGGGATCCTGCACGCTCGGCCGCATGTTCAACGTGTCCGGAGTGCCCATCGACGGCAAGGGACCGCTTCCGGAGGACGCGGAACGCTGGCCGATCCACAGGCCGGCTCCGGGCTTTGAGGATCAAAGCACATCCGTGGAGATCCTGGAGACCGGCATCAAAGTCATCGACCTCCTGGAGCCCTATTCCCGCGGCGGAAAGATCGGACTCTTCGGAGGCGCAGGCGTAGGCAAGACGGTTTTGATCCAGGAGCTCATCCACAGCGTCGCGACGGAGCACGGAGGATACTCGGTGTTCTGCGGAGTCGGCGAGCGGTCCAGAGAGGGAAGCGACCTCTGGATGGAGATGAACTCCAGCGGAGTCATCGACAGGACCGCGCTGGTCTTCGGCCAGATGAACGAGGTCCCGGGCGTCAGGATGAGGGTCGGGCTCTCCGGCCTCACCATGGCAGAGTATTTCAGAGACAAAGAACAGAAGGACATCCTCCTTTTTGTTGACAATATCTTCAGATTCGTCCAGGCAGGCAGCGAAGTGTCGACCATGCTCGGGCACATGCCTTCGGCGGTCGGATACCAGCCGACTCTCGCCGAAGAGATGGGAGCCATTCAGGAGCGCATCACCTCGACCAGGCACGGATCGATCACGTCCGTTCAGGCGGTATACGTGCCGGCGGACGACCTGACCGACCCCGCTCCGGCGACCACATTCTCTCACCTCGACGCGACGACGGTGCTCTCGAGGCGCATAGCCGAGCAGGGCATCTATCCCGCGGTCGACCCGCTGAACTCTACCTCGCGCATACTGGAGGAAGACATAGTCGGAGAAGAGCATTACCGAGTCGCCCGCCGTGTCCAGGAGGTTCTTGAGAAATACGCCGAGCTCCAGGACATCGTCGCCATCCTCGGAATGGAAGAGCTTTCCGAACAGGACAAGCTGACGATCTACAGGGCCAGAAAGATCCAGAGGTTCCTGTCGCAGCCCTTCTTCGTCGCGGAGAAATTCACAGGCATCCCGGGCGTATACGTTCCGCTTGAGGAGACGATCAAAGGCTTCCGCGCCATCGTGGACGGAGCGGTCGACGATCTGCCCGAAGCCGCGTTCTACAACGTCGGCACTCTTGACGACGCGCGCGCGAAGGCCGCGAAGATCTCGGGAACAGCCGCTGAGGAGAAGAACTGATGGCCGCGGTATTCTACATAAAGGTGCTCGCAGCCGACGCGCCGTTCTATGAAGGACCCTGCACTTCTCTGATCCTTCCGATGGCGGACGGGCTCTACGGGATAATGGCGGGGCATTCCAACACCATAGGAGCGGTCTATCCCGGCGAGATGACCATAAGGCCTCCCGAGGACGACGCGATAGTCGCTTTCGTCGCCAGCGGGATCTTCAAGATAGAGGACGGAGAGGTCCTGGTGCTCGTGGAGAACGCAGAGCGCCCGGAGGACATAGACCTTCACCGCGCGCAGCGCTCCGAAGCCGCTGCGCGGGAGGAGATGCTCCAGAAGCGGAGCATCAGGGAGTTCAACGAGGCGCAGACGTGGCTCGCCCGGGCAGTGAGCAGGAAAAAGGTATATCATCGCCACAAAAACGGGAGTCTCGGATAGAAGCTTCCGTTTATGAATAATTTGCTTAGTGTAAGGAGAAAAAGAGATGGAGTTGAAAGAAGCCAGAGAAAGACTGATGACGCTTCAGGCGAAGATGAGCGCGTATGACCACGCTCTCGGGATCCTGAACTATGACGGAGAGACCACCGCCCCCAAGGCGACCGCGGACAACAGGGCCCGGTCCATGGGAGTGCTGAGCGAAGAGGTCTACCGCCTCCAGACCGGAGAAGAGACAGTCAGCCTTCTGGAGTTCCTGGACGAGCATAAAGACGAACTGACAGAGAAGGAACAGAGGATGGTCTTCCTCATGCTGAAGGACATCCGCCAGATGAAGAAGATACCGATGGATGAGTATATCGCGTTCCAGATGCTGCTGGCCAAGTCCCAGGACGTCTGGCACACCGCGAAGGAGACCAGCGATTTCGCACTCTTTGAGCCGTACCTGACCCAGGTTTACGACGGTGTGAAGAAGATCGCGGGCTACTGCGCGCCGGGCAAGGATCCCTATGACTACTGGCTGAACGAGTTTGAGGAAGGCGTCAGCAAAGAGTATTGCGACAAGTTCTTCGGCGAGCTCAGGGAGAAGCTCGTGCCTTTGATCAAAAAGATCGGCGAGGCGCCCCAGGTGGACGACTCCTGCATCAAAGGGCATTTCCCGGAGTACAAGCAGGAGGAGTTCGCGCGCTACCTGATGAAGCTGATCGGGCTGGACCTCGACCACGTCGGGCTCTCCACGACCGAGCACCCCTTCACGACGAGCCTCGGCTCGCATTTTGACGAGCGCATCACGACCAATTACAAGCTCGACAACGTTTCGAGCTCCATGTTCAGCGTGGTGCACGAAGGCGGCCACGCCCTTTACGACACGGGCTCGGCGGACGATCTCGCCTATACGGTGCTGGACGGCGGCGTATCCATGGGCATCCACGAGAGCCAGAGCCGCTTCTACGAGAACCTGATCGGAAGGAGCAGGCCCTTTATCGAGTGCATCTTCCCGAAACTCGTCGAGCTGTTCCCGGAGAACTTCGCGGACTGCACGCCGGAAGACGTCTACAGGGCAGTGAACAAAGTCGAGCCGTCCCTCATCAGGACCGAAGCGGACGAGGTGACCTACTGCCTCCACGTGATGATCAGATACGAGCTCGAGAAGCGCGTCGTCGGAGGCGAGCTGGAGGTCAAAGACCTTCCGGCCGAGTGGAACAGGCTGTATAAGGAGTATCTGGGGATCGACGTTCCGGACGACAAGCACGGCGTGCTGCAGGACAGCCACTGGTCCTTCGCCGCGATCGGCTACTTCCCGTCATACGCTCTCGGAAGCGCGTACGGCGCCCAGTTCATGAAGAAGATGCGCGAGACCATCGACGTCGACGGCTGCATCGCAAAGGGCGACTTCGGGCCCGTGAACGCCTGGAACCGCGAGCACATCTGGAAATACGGCAGCCTCCTGAAACCGGGAGAACTGCTTGAGAAGGTCCTCGGAGGACCGTTTGAGGCGTCAGCGTACGTAGAGTATCTGGAAAAGAAATACACGGACATCTACGGACTGTAGACCTGGCATCGGGAGGAGTGACGCGGAATGGCTCTTATTGATCTTGAGACCGCGATGCGCGAAAGACATTCGGTCAGGCAGTATGACCCGGCACCGCTGTCAAACGCGGTGAAGGGCGCCCTGATCGACCAGATCGAGGAGTGCAACAGGCTCTCGGGCCTGCACATCCAGCTTGTGACCGACGAGCCTGCCGCTTTCGAGGGCGGGCTGGTGAAGTACGGCTCTTTTGAGAACGTGCGGAACTACATCGCCCTGGTCGGCCGCAGGGGTGACGATCTGGACGAGCGCTGCGGATACTACGGCCAGAAGATAGTCCTGAGGGCTCAGCAGATAGGCCTTAACACCTGCTGGGTCGGGCTTAAGGTCAGGACTGTCCCGGGCGCCTACAAACTCGGCAGCGACGAGAAGCTCTGCCTCGTGATAGCCGTCGGCTACGGCCTGAACGAAGGGAAGCCCCACGCTTCCAAGACTCCGGAGCAGGTTAGCAACCTTAAGGAGGGCGATCCGGAATGGTTCCGGGCGGGTGTTGAAGCTGCGCTCCTCGCCCCGACGGCTATGAACCAGCAGAAGTTCAGACTCGAGCGCCGTGGCCGACGCGTCACCGCAAAAGCGGGACTCGGCTTCTTCACCAAAGTCGACCTCGGCATCGTGAAGTACAATTTCGAACTCGGCGCAGGGGCAGGCAACTTCCTCTGGAAATAGCCCGGGGATCAAAACCCGGGGATCAAAAAGGACATGCTTAAGCGGCGGGAGCCGCCCGGGCAGGATGGCCGGGGCGGCTTTTTTATTGCCCGGAATGGGGAAGCTGCTGGAAAATATTGACATATATACGCATAAATGGTAATATCTTCCATAAGAAAAGTGAAACTGCTTTGATCATGGAGGAGAAAAATGAGATTTAAAGATTTTGTGACGGATATACAGGCCGAGACGGAGGCGCGCTTCAACGCGGAGACGGAGATCTCCCTTAAGAGGACCGTGAACGACGATATCAAAACGGGGCTTTTGATAAAGACCGGGAGGGAAGCTGCTCCGGTCATACCGCTCGACCCGCTTTACGAGGCGCATCTTAAGGGGGCGCCGATCGATGAGATCATGGACGCGGTCGGCGAGATGATGCGGATGACTCCGCCCGGGCTGAAGGAGATGATCGATCTGCGCCACAACATAGAGGAAAAGCTATTTCTGAGAGTCGTGGACCGGTCGAGGAACGAAGAGTTCCTGAAGGACCTGGTGTTTTATCCCGGCCCGGGGAACTACGTCCTGGTCCCGTACATACGCGTGATGGACATGATGACCCGCGTCACGAATTCGCTTGCGGAGGATCTGGGCCTGTCTCCCGGGGAGATCTTTGATATGGCTGCCCGGAACGAAGCCGGGGACGCCCGGCTCGCGTCATTTGATCATTTCGGGGAGAGGACCTCAGGGAACCTTCTGGAGGATGGAGAACTGCCGAACCCTATGTATATCCTGACCAACGGGACCGGCCTCCTCGGAGCGAGCCAGGGCTTTATCAAAGAGACCCTCGACCGTGTCATGCTGCGCTTCGGGTGCGGATTCTACCTGCTTCCATCGTCTATCCACGAAATGATCGTGATCCCCTTCTCGCTCGGCCGGGTCAGCGAGAACGGCCTCCGGGAAATGGTCCGCAGCATCAACGACGCGGTGGTGAAGGACGAGGACGTCCTTTCCTGCGACGTCCTGAAGTACGACGGAGAGCTTAAGCTGGCGGACGGCGGGCTGTCGTAGGACGGGGATCCCGGCGCGGACCCGCGCAGCGCCGCGCTGCGGCGGCAATACACCA
>JAFWFF010000140.1 GCA_017515765.1 Bacillota bacterium
CGACAAGAACGACCCCGGATTCCAGAACCCGACCAAGCCCATCGGCCCCTTCTATTCCGAAGAGGAAGCCATGAAGATGAAAGAGGAGAAGGGCTATGCCGTCAAGGAAGACGCCGGCCGCGGCTGGAGAAGAGTAGTCGCCTCCCCGCGTCCCCAGAAGATCGTTGAGATCGACGCGGTAAGGACCCTCTGGCCCACCACCATCACCGTCTCCGTAGGCGGCGGCGGGATCCCCGTCATCGAGAACGAAGACGGAACGCTTGAGGGCGTTGCAGCCGTCATCGATAAGGACTTCGCGGCCGAACTGCTCGCAGAGCTCGTCGAAGCCGACTGCCTCATGATCCTCACCGAGGTCGACAAGGTAGCCATCAACTTCAACAAGCCCGACCAGAAGAACCTCGACAGAATGACTGTCGCGGAAGCGAAGCAGTACATCGAGGAAGGCCATTTCGCTCCCGGAAGCATGCTCCCGAAGGTGCAGGCTGCCGTGAAATTCGTAGAAGCTTTCCCCGGCAAGAAGGCCATCATAACCTCCCTCGACAAGGCGACCTCCGCCCTCGAAGGAAAAGACGGAACCGTCATCGTAGCCGAGTAAGCCCGGACTGCCGAGCATAACGATTAAAGAAGAGCCGCGCATGCGCGGCTCTTTTGATGCCCGGAGGGCGCGCGGGACATGGGAGTTTTCGGATGCGCCGCGGGGTGGTATAATATATACAGGCACTCAGATAAGGAGGTGACGAGATGAGAAAGCTTACTGAAGAGGAAGTCCTGGAACTCAGGACATACAAGACCAAAGAAAACGGCGACGAGCTCTACTGGGACCGTCTGGCTGAGATATATGCGGACGATATCGAGGCGCTCGACAGGATACATTTCGAGAAGCGCTATCTGTATTCGGTAAAATGCATCCCGCTCGCCTATCAGTCATACGGCAAGACGCTGGAGGCGTACCTGGAGACGGTCGACGAGTTCAACAAAGAGATCGGCTATACCGATGAGGAGCCCGATCCCGACAAGCCGGATGAATTCCTCGGGACCATAGCCGAGAGATTCGGCCTCGATTTCGATCTGGGAAGCGGCACGTTCACCCCGCGCGAGATGCTCGGCCTCAGGGAGAAGGAAGGCGACGCCGGCACATTCACGCCGGGAGAGATGTTCGAACGCAAGGAGTAAAGGAAGACCGCGCGTCATATCGCGGATCGGAGCCGCCCGGGCGGGCGGCTCTTTTGATGCCCGGGAAGGGTAAAAGATGTGCCTTTGACCGCCCGTGGCGCCCCGGAGCGTATCGACCGCCGCCCAACTTATGATATAATAACAGGCGAGAAAGAAACGAAAGTGAGAACCGCGAAATGGATCTAAACGCCAGACTGGCATCGGAATTCGGCATTAGGGAACAGCAGGTAGAGAACACCGTAAAACTAATAGACGAGGGGAATACCATCCCCTTCATAGCCCGCTACAGGAAGGAAGTCACGGGAGGACTCTCGGACGAGGTGCTCCGCGACCTGGACGAGCGCCTGAAATATCTGCGCGGCCTGGAGGAGCGCAAGGAAGAAGTGAAGCGCCTGATCGACGAGCAGGGCAAGCTCACGCCGGAACTCGCTGCGGAGATCGACAAGGCGGAGATACTCCAGAGGGTCGAGGACCTGTACAAGCCGTTTAAGCAGAAGAAGCTCACCCGCGCGGGAAAGGCCCGCCAGAGGGGCCTTGAACCGCTCGCAATGATAATAAGCCTGCAGCAGACCAGAAACGGGACGCCCGAGGAGGTCGCGGCGAAGTTCGTGGATCCGGAGAAGGAAGTACCGACCGCGGAAGACGCGCTCAAAGGAGCCTGCGACATAATTGCGGAGAATATAGCGGACGACGCGGACCTCATAGGAGAGGTGCGCGAGATGACCTTTGACCGCGGGCGGATAACTACTGACGCCTCGGATCCGGAGGAGAAGACAGTCTACGACATGTACTACGGCAAGAGCGAGGCCCTGTCAAAGATCCCGAACCACCGTATCCTCGCGGTGAACCGCGGCGAGAAGGAGGGGAAGCTCAAGGTCTCCGTGGACGCCGGAGAGGACAGCATCACCCGCCGCATAGAGAAGGAAGTCATCCGCCGCGATTCGATATTCACCGGATTGCTTGAGGAGACGGTGAAGGATTCCTACAAGCGCCTGATCGCGCCTTCGGTGGAGCGTGAGATGAGGAACCGCCTGACCGAGCGCGCCGAGGACGAGGCGATCAAAGTCTTCGCCAAGAACACGGAGAAGCTCCTCATGGTGCCTCCGGTCCGCGGGAAACGCATAATCAGCATCGACCCGGGCTACAGGACCGGCTGCAAGGTCGCGGTGCTCGACGAGACCGGAAAGCTCCTCGCTTACACTACCATCTATCCGACCGAGCCCAGAAAGGACATCGCGGGGACGGTAAGGACGCTGAAGGCTTTGATCGAGAAGCATAAGATCGACGTCATAGTGATCGGAAA
>JAFWFF010000141.1 GCA_017515765.1 Bacillota bacterium
GTCCGGGTAGGCTGTCGAGCCACTTGAGATCCGCCATCGCCTCCTCAAGCCTCAGGCCCCAGGAGATGTCCCCGCACACCAAGACCGTGTCTTCAGGGCCGACAAGAGACTCCCAGTTCTCGCGGAGCCTCTCCGCGTGGTTCTCCCATCTGTCTCCGAAGACGTCCATTGGCTTTTCTATTCTCTCATCGAATGACAGATGAGTATCTCCTATAGCGAATATTGCCAAAATGCTTCTCCTGCCGCGCTTCCCGGCCGCGCGGGCCTAATCCATTGTGATGCCGATATCTTCCGCGTCCTCTGC
This sequence comes from Bacillota bacterium, assembly GCA_017515765.1. Lineage (GTDB taxonomy): Bacteria > Bacillota > Clostridia > Peptostreptococcales > Anaerovoracaceae > Eubacterium_B. Next base: position 305 of record JAFWFF010000141.1, read on the forward strand.
TGCGCGCTCCTTCTCCGCCCTTATCTCTTCAAACCTCGCGCGCATCGTCGGATTGTTCTTCGTGAGCTTTTTGATGCTGAGGTCCTGGGCTTTGCTGTTCGCCAGCCTCAGCTGGTTGATGGACGTGGTGAGGGCTTCCTTGATCCGCTCGAGCGACCTGATGCTCTTGTCTATCTCGTCGATCGTCTTCTCGTAGTATTTGCGCGAGGTCGAGTAGTTCTTGTCAAAGGCTTCCTGGAACGCCTTCATCTCGTCCTCGAAATGCGTGATATCGATGTTCTGCTCTTTGACTACCGCCAGTTCCTTGCGGATGCTCAGCGATTTCATAGAGGTGTTTCTGAGCAAAGTGATGATCGGGATGAAGAACTGCGGCCTTATCACGTACATCTTCTCGTATCTGTGGGAGACGTCCACTATGCCTTCGTTGTACAGGTCGTTATCCATCTCGAGCATCGAGACAAGGACGGCGTACTCGCACTTCTTCTCCCTGCGGTCCTTGTCCAGTTCCTTGAAGAAGTCCTCGTTCCTGTGTTTTGAGGCAGTTGTGTCAGCCTCGTTCTTCATCTCGAACATTATCGAGACGATCTCCGTCTTGTCGGAGTCGAGCTCGCGGAAGATATAGTCGCCTTTGCTCCCGGAGCTGGCGTCGTTATCCTTCTCGAAATACGCGTTCGGGAAAGCAGCTGCCCTGATCTTGTTAAACTCGGTCTCGCAGTGGCGCTCAAGGCTCTCCCCTATCATCTTGGTGGACTGGCGGGCCTTGAAGTCCTTATACTGCCTGATCACCTCGTCCTTGTCGCGGATCTGTGCTTCGTACTTCTCTATGATGTTCTTCTCGGAGATCTCAGACGCCTGCCTGTTCATCTCTATCTCGCTCTTCAGCTTCTCGACCTCGAGTTTCTTTTCCGCGAGTTCGTTCTCTTTCTCGCCGGTGGCTTTGATCACAGCAAGCTCCCTTGCCTGTTCGCCTGCCTCTATCGCTGCCCTGAGCTCAGCTATCTCGCGGTCCTTCGCCGCGAGGCTCTCGCTCCTCAGCTTATCCAGCTCGGCGCGGAGCGTCCTGAGCTCAGACTCCTTCTCGGCCTTAAGGGCGCTTATCTCGGAATCCTTCCGTGTGGTTATCTCATTGATCAAAGAGTCCTTCTCCGCAGTGAGCGCGCGGATCTCGGAAGACTTCTGCTCCTCGGCGGCCTTTATGCTTCTCTCTATCTCTTTCTCAAAAGTCTCGTCCCTGACCTGCCTTACGATCTCGTTATACCCGGACTCGTCGACTGTGAAAACCTCTCCGCAATTTGGGCATTTTATCTGATTCATGTTTCTCCTTCTCGCCCGGCCGGTTCGCGGCACGGGCTTTGTTCCCGGTTTTGCCTGCATCAAAATAACCGCAGAAACCATTCCTGCGGTTACATTTTACTATATTAAAGGGGTGTTGCGCAAGGTCGTTGACGGGCTCTCTTGCATACATCGGGCAAAAAGCCTAAAATCAAATCGGGCCGCAGCCCGGACAGGAGAAAGAATGGACATCTATTACAATGGAAAAATATACAAAAATGACGGCTCCCCTCTCGCAGACACAGCTCTGGCGGTCCTGGACGGCCGGATAGCCGCAGTCGGTACAGACGATGAGATCCTCGCGCTTGACTGCGGTCACGGAGAGCGCGTGGACCTTGACGGAAAGCTTGTGATGCCGGGCTTCGTCGATTCTCACATGCATCTTCTGGAATACGCCTTTGAGAAGAGCTTCATCGACCTTTCCGGAGCGCGCAGCCTCGAAGAGATGCTTTCGATGCTTAAGGCCAGCCTTGCAGGCGCTTCTTCCAGCAGGGGCTTTTTGCTCGGCACCGGGTTCAACCAGAACTACTGGAAAGATCCCGTGATGCCTTCACGGACCGATCTCGACTCTGTCTCGCAGGACGTCCCCGTAGCCGCGCACCGGACCTGCCACCATGTTACCGTCTGCAACACCCCTGCCCTCAGGTTCTGCGGCCTGGAGGAAAGCCACCCCGACGGTATCCTCAGAGAAGACGACCAGTATATCCTGGAGGCGTCCCTTCCTCCCCTCACATCCCGCGAGGTCAAAGATCTTATCGCAGGCGCCCTTCCCTGCGCGCTCTCGAAAGGGATCACCGAGATCCATACGGACGACCTTACTTTGATCCAATCCGAACTCTACGGCGAGACGATTATTAATGCTTATACGGAGCTCGACCGCGAAGGCCGGCTTCCTGTCAGGATCTACGAGCAGTGCAACCTCCCGTCCGCCGAAAGGCTCAAAGCCTTCCTCGGAGCCGGGTTCATGACCGGCATGTCGACCGGGAACTTCACGATAGGTCCTCTCAAACTGTTGGGCGACGGTGCGCTCGGCGCCGGAACGGCTGCTTTGACAGAACCCTATGCAGGCGATCCCGGTAACCGCGGAATACTGAATTTCAGCGATGAAGAACTGTCAGAACTGGTCAGCCTGGCGAACCGGGCCGGCATGCAGATCGCGATCCACGGGATCGGCGACAGGTGCATAGACCAGATCCTGGACGCGTATGAGAAGGCGCTCAGGGAGTTCCCCAGAAATGAACACCGCCACGGCATAGTCCACTGCCAGATCACCCGGCCGGAACAGCTCGAGCGCATGAAGGCTCTGGGCGTCATGGCCTATATCCAGCCCGTCTTCCTCAAAGCCGACCGCCACATCGCGGAAGCGCGTGTCGGAAAGGAGCTCGCTTCCACCTCATACGACTGGCAGAAGATGCTTGACATGGGCATCCGGCTCTCCGGCGGGTCTGACTGCCCGGTCGAACCCTTCGACGTGATGCCTAACATGTACTACGCGATCAAAAGAAAAGCGCCCGGCGAGGCGGACGGATGGTTCCCGGAAAAGGGGCTGTCATTTGACGAGGCGGTGCGCCTGTTCACATCGGACGGCGCCTATGCGTCATTCTCCGGGAACAGGCGCGGCAGGCTGCTGCCCGGCTTTGACGCCGACTTCTGCGTAATAGACAGGGATATCACTTCCCTGCCGCCCGAGGCGCTGAACGAGGCAAAGGTGCTGATGACCGCAGTAGGCGGCAGCGTGGTCTACACGGGATGATACTGCTTTCTCATTATTGCTGAGCGTATTACCGAGCGTCTGCCCAGCAGGCCAAGGACCCCGTATTGTGTTACCTTCGGCCGTTTTCAGGCGATTCTGTTTTACCTTTGCCCCTTTTATGGGCGAAGGTACACATGAAACGGCTTTGATCGCGCATTTTGGTGTTACCTTAGCCGTTTTCGTCCGCAATATGTTTATACCTTCTGCGTTTTTAAGGCAAAAGGTACACGCTTAACGCCGCATAAATAAGAAATGCCCCGTTTCGGTCTGAGACCGCGCCGGTGGCATCTCCTTTATTTTGCAAGTATCTCCAGCGCTTTCAGGTATCCATTCAGTCCCTCGCCTTTAACTGTCGCCGTGCAGACCGGGCGGACGTAGGATACGCGGCGGAAGTCCTCGCGGGTATCAGGGTCTGAGATGTGGACCTCCACCGCAGGGATGCCGACGGCTTTGATCGCGTCGGGGATCGCTACGCTGGTGTGGGTGTAACCCGCGGGATTTATGATGATCCCGTCAAAGCGCTTATACGCGGCCTGGATCGCGTCGACCAGATCGCCTTCGTGGTTGGATTGATAGAACTCAGCCGTGACGCCGAGCTCCGCGGCTTTATCTTTGATCATGGCTACAAGGTCATCGTAGGTCTCTCTTCCGTAGATCTCAGGCTCCCTGATGCCGAGCATATTGATGTTCGGGCCGTTTATCACAAGTATCTTCAAGACGCGCCTCCCCTCATACTTCTGAGTACGAACCCAGATATTTGAACTGCCTGCTCACTTCCTCGAGCTGGTTCATCATCCGGATGAAACCGTCCGAGTAAACGGTCTCGCCGATGTCGAAATAGAACATGAACTCGAAATCGCGGTCCGGAAGCGGGCGGCTCTCCAGCTTTTCCAGATTGATGCCCGCGGCGTTGAATCTCGCCAGAACGTTGTAGAGCGAACCCGGCTTGTGGTCGAGCGTCATCATTATGCTGGTCTTGCAGGCGCCGGGATAGATCTCCAGGTCCTTCGATATGCAGATGAACCTGGTGTAGTTGTTCTGGCTGTCCTGGATACCGCTGTCGAGGCATTCCAGACCGTAGAGCCTGCCGTTCTCCTCTGAGCCGATCGCCGCAATGTCAGTGCGTCCCGCCTCCGCGGCGAATTTCGCGGCCGCGGCGGTGTTCTCGCATGGCGTGATCAAAGCGTCCGGAAACCTTTTCAGATAGTTCTCGCACTGGGCGAGCGCCTGCTCGTGGGACCTGATCTCTCTGATGCCGGCCGGTTTCGCGCCTGGAAGGGCCAGCAGGCAGTGGTTTATCTTCACCCTTGCGCTCTTCACGATATGGAAGTCATACTTCATCATCAGGTCGTAGACCTTGTTCACAGAGCCTGCGGTGCTGTTCTCCAGCGGCAGGACGCCGTATCTGCATAGGCCGCTGTTAATGGCTGAAAATACGCCTTCAAAGCTCTTTACGAACATTATCCGCGGCATTTTGAAAAACTTGCCGCAGGCGGTCTCGGAATACGCGCCGGGAACGCCCTGACAGGCCACCGCGGCGGTTTCCGGGAAAACCTTTTCCGTAGACTCTATCGCGCGCCTTATCTCCTTAACGAGAGGCGTTTCCTCGCTTGCTGCCTGCATTTGATGATCCTTTGACAGCTCCATGATGCTGTTCCAGAGTATCCTGTTGTATGCCGCCATGTCAGGCGCTGAGGATCCTTCGATCTTCTGAAGCTTCTCGCGTTCGCGGATGGGGTCGGCGACGGGCCTTCCCTCCTCGCGCTTGATCGCGGCGATATCTTCGGCGACCCTCATGCGCTCGTCGAGAAGTTTGATGAGCTGTTCGTCGATGCTGTCGATCTTCACGCGGCAGTCCTTGAGCGTCTTTTCCATCACAGTTTGTTCCTTTCGGCCATATGGTCCAGTATCACGATCGCGGCAGCCGCTTCCACGCAGGGGCAGGCTCTAAGGGCTATGCAGGGGTCATGCCGCCCTTTCACTCTGATCGAAACATTCTCGCCTGTCGCCAGGTTTACCGATCTCTGCTCTTTCGCGATGGATGGAGTGGGTTTGATGGCTGCCCTGAATACTATCGTCTCGCCGCTCGTTATTCCGCCGAGTATGCCGCCGTGGTTGTTTATCAGAGTCCTTACGCAGCCTTCCTGATCAAAGAAGAAATCGTCGTTATTCTCGCTTCCGGTCATCGCAGCGGCTCTGAAGCCCGCGCCGAACTCGATGCCTTTGATCGCGGGTATCCCGAATACAGCCTTCGCGATATCGTTCTCCATTCCGTTAAAGATCGGATCGCCGATCCCGGCCGGGACACATGACGCTTCGCATTCGATTATCCCGCCGAGCGAATTGCCCTCTGCCTTTGCCTTATCGAGAGCTTCGGAGGCAGCGGCAGTATCCTCATCGATATCGAAACCGCCTATCTCGGTGATATACGCCCTTATCGCGACTCCCCGGCGCTCGAGGATCTGGAGAGCTATGCCTCCCGCCGCGCAGAGTGCCGCAGTCAGCCTTCCGGAGGAGTGCCCTCCCCCGCGGTAGTCGTTGAAACCGCCGTATCTCACGTAAGATGTATAGTCCGCGTGGCCCGGCCTGGGGATATTTTTGATCTCGTCGTAATCCGAAGGCCTGGTGTCGAGGTTCCTTATCATAATACAGACAGGCGTTCCGCAGGTCACTCCGTCTTTGATCCCGGACAGGATCTCGGGCTCGTCAGGCTCTTTGCGCTGCGTCGTGAGCTCAGACCTTCCCGGGGCGCGGCGCTTCATAAACGCCCTCAGGGCGTCCATATCGACCTTCTCTCCCGGAGGAAGCCCCTCCATGACCATTCCGACAGCGGCAGAATGAGATTCTCCGAATATTGTCACCCTGATGTTGTTTCCGATGGATGAAGACATCTTCCTACCTCCTATACCAGTTCGAGATTTCCCGCCAGGCCCGCTTCCTCAAAGAGTTCGAAGAATCCGGGATATGATTTGCTGACCGCGCCGGAACCGATGAGCGAGACCTGGCCGGAACATGCCAGAGAGGCCGCCGCTCCCATCATCGCGATCCTGTGATCGTCAAAGCTGTAGATCATGCCGCCCGCCAGCTCTTTCTTTCCCTTTATCACGAGCCTGTCGCTGTATTCCTCCACATCCGCGCCGAGCTGCCCGAGGGTGGAAGATATCGACTTAAGCCTGTCGCTCTCCTTCATGCGGAGTCTGCCCGCTCCGTTTATCTCTGTAACACCGTCCGCCAGTGACGCGATGAGCGCCAGAGCCGGCACCATGTCCGGCGTTCCCGAAGCGTCGTAGGTAAACGCTTTGAGTCTGCCTGCCGACGGTCTCGCGATGAGCCTGCCCTCCGGATCGTCCCCCGGAAGCGTGATGTCCGCGCCGGCTTTGATCAAAACGTCCGCGATCGCGCTGTCTGCCTGCACCGAGTCTTCGGACAGACCTTTTATCGCGACCGGTTCTTTTCCCAGCAGGCCCGCCGCGATCCAGAACGCCGCGTTCGACCAGTCTCCTTCGACTTTGTATTCCGAAGGCGCCTTATATGTCTGCCCGCCTTTCACGTTTATGACGCTGCCGGTCCCGCTCTCCGGGATCTCTATCCCGCCGATGCCGAAAGCCTTGAGCGTAGCCAGGGTCATGCCGACATAGCCAGCGGATTCCAGCTGCCCTTCGATCATTATCCGGCTGTCCTCCGGAAGTATCGGAAGCGCGAACAGGAGCCCGCTTATGAATTGCGAAGAAACGTTGCCCGGCAGTTTGAAGTCTCCCGGCCTGAGCTGTCCGGACGCGAGGAACGGAACGCTTCCCTCTTCGGATATGCTCATCCCTTTTGATCTGAGTTCCGAAGCGAGGGGCTCCATCGGCCTTCTGGACAGCCTGCCCTTCGGATAGAAAGCAGCCCTCATGCCCAGCGCGCCGACGACCGGAAGCAGGAACCTGAACGTCGATCCGCTCTCGCCGCAGTACAGGCCCGCCCCCACCGCGGACTTGCCGCTCGTGAGCAGCGCGACCAGGCATCTCCTCGTGGCTTCCACGTCTTCCGACGCGATATCCATATCGATATCGCACTCTGTCCCGCTCGTATACAAAGCCAGGGCAGCGCAGATAAGAGCCCTGTGCGCGTCAGATTTAGATGCGATTATTTCTATCGTCTTCATCCGAGCATCTCCCTGAGTTCCTCCATCGATACGCGCTTAAGGGTGCATTTCCCGAGATCCTCAGGCACCGCGAGGTCGATGAAGTTTCCTTTTCTCTTCTTGTCGTTCTTTATTATATCAAAGAGCTCCGCCCCGGCAAAAGGCATATCTGTCGGAAGTCCGATCTTTCCGAGGAGCTTTGCGGTCCTGTCCCTGAGTTCCGCGGGAGCGAGGCCGGCGTCGGCCGCTTTGGTCAGGATCCAGACGAGCCCCATGGACACCGCTTCGCCGTGTGTCAGAGAATAGCCCGATGCCTTCTCCGCAGCGTGACCGGCGGTATGGCCCAGGTTCAGGATCTGCCTCTTGCCCTTATCGGTGACGTCGCCCTCGACGATCCCGAGCTTCGCCTCGCGGCAGATATCTATTATCTTCTCAAGCGCGTCAAAGTCCCCGCATCCGCCTTCCGCGAACGCCTCCGTCATGGAAAACAGCGGTTCTCCGCAGATCAGGCCGTATTTTACGACTTCCGCCATTCCGGACCTGAACTCGCGCTCCGGAAGCGTCCTGAGCAGGCTCGTGTCAGTATATACCATCACGGGCTCGTGAAAGGCTCCGGCGAGATTCTTTCCGGCGGAAAGGTCTATACCGGTCTTCCCGCCTATCGCGGAATCGACCATCGCAAGGAGCGTAGTCGGTATCTGGACCACAGGGATCCCCCGCATATATGTCGCGGCGGCGAATCCGCCCATGTCACCGGGGACTCCGCCTCCGAGCACGGCAGCCATATCCGTCCTTGTGAGCGGTATCTCCGCCATGGCCTCCAGTATCCTCAGAAACGACGCGCCGTTCTTGGAACTTTCCCCCGGAGGCACCACTATCGGAAAGGCGCTGAAAGCGCTCTCTCAAGAGAAGCCATACATCTGTCCAGATAGAGGCCTGCGGTGTTTTCGTCGCTTATAACGGCGATTTTTGGCATTTCGGAGGCATCGGGCGCGATGAGTCCGGCCAGTGCTTCTCCTATATCATCCAGTTTTCCGTTTACAGTCTTTGTCATGCCCTTCATCACTGTGACATGCTTTCCTTTCTGCGTTTTCCTTCCGCGAGCAGCCCGGTGAGGCGTTCCGCGTCTTCACCTTCTATCGCTTCCAGATACTCCCGGAGTTCTCCGATGAAACCCTTAAGTTCGCCGATCAGATTGTCCCTGTTCCTCATGAACAGGTCCGTCCACATCGCTTCGTCCAGGTACGCCACCCTCGTCATATCCCGGAAAGCGCCTCCGGACAGCGCCATCCCGGCTCCGACGCCGGCCATGTCGCTTTTGATATAGGCGTTCGATATGAGATGGGCCATCTGTGAAGTGAACGCGATGACCTTGTCGTGTTCCTCCGGGGTCATGACTATGAACCGGCCGAATCCCAGTTCTTCGAGGAAGCCCTTGGCGCGCGCCATGAGGCGGATATCGTTCTTGTCCGACGGAACGAGGGCAAAGGTCGATCCGTCAAAAAGGCCGGCTGTGCTGTTTTTGATCCCTCCGACCTGCTTGCCTGCCATCGGATGGCCGCCCATAAAGCTGAAACCGTGCTCCTGCGCAGCGGCGAAACCGGTCTCGCAGATCTCTCTTTTGATCCCGCAGCAGTCGATCACCATCGCGCCGCAGGAGACCAGGCCGCCCTTCTCCCGTATCCATTTGATGCCTTCGCCGACCGGAACGGCGATCAGTATTACTCCGCATTCCGGTATCGTCCCGTCTGTGAGCTCCCAGTCTATCGTTCCGGAGAGCTTCGCGAAGCCTGCGGTCTTCCGGCTCACGTCGCATCCCAGAACTTCATGGCCTGCGCGTTTTGACGCCGCCGCGAGAGACCCTCCTATAAGCCCGAGGCCGACTATTCCTATCTTCATGATACGACCTTCCCTTCTCTCCGTCAAAGCACAGCTTCCCTAACTTTCCTGACAGTCGTCATCACCTCGTCGAACTGATCCGGGGTGAGCGACTGGGCGCCGTCGCACAGCGCCTTCTTCGGGTCGTTGTGCACCTCTATCATCAGTCCGTCAGCCCCGCACGCAGTCGCGGCGAGAGCAGCCGGCCTTACGAAAGAAGCCTTCCCGGTCGAGTGGCTCGGATCGATTATGACGGGCAGATGCGTCATCTCGTGGAGTCCCGGGACCGCTGAGATATCCAGAGTGTTCCTGGTGTAATGATCAAAGGTCCTTATGCCCCGCTCGCAGAGGATTATGTTTTCGTTTCCGCCTGCCATTATATATTCGGCGCTCATCAGGAGTTCTTCCAGAGTATTCGCCAGGCCGCGTTTAAGAAGTATGGGTTTGTCTATGTGCCCGAGAGCCTTCAGGAGCTCGAAGTTCTGCATGTTCCTGGCTCCTACCTGGATCAGGTCGACGTCCTCGAACAGGTCCAGATGGTTCTCGTTCATTATCTCGCTCACTATGGGGAGGCCGGTCTCCTTCTTTGCTATGGCCAGGAGTTCGAGCCCCTCCGCCCTCATGCCCTGGAACGCGTATGGCGACGTCCTGGGCTTGAACGCTCCGCCCCTCAGCATCGTTGCTCCCGCGGCTTTCACGCGCCTCGCGACCTCGACTATCTGCTCCTCGGACTCTACTGAGCAGGGACCTGCGATCACAGCGAAATTGCCTCCGCCGCATTTCGCCCCGTGGACGTCGATCACCGAATCCTCCGGATGGAACTTCCTGTTCGCCTTCTTATACGGCTCGGAAATGCGTTTGACGTCGGCAACGATATCGAGCAGTCTGATCATGTCGATATCCACCCCGCTGGTGTCTCCCACAAGCCCCAGAACGGTCTGGAATTCCCCGACCGATACGTGGACAGTGAGCCCCTGCTCCTCGAACCAGCCGATCAGCTGATTTCTCTGGTCTTCCGTGGTGTTCGGTTTAAGTACTGTGATCATTTCTTCCTCCTGTAAAACAAAAGCCCCGCCTTACGCTGCGGGGCCTGACCAACTGATCTTCCGGATCTGTTCCGATCCGTCCGGACCGTATCTCCGGTCCTTATCTGCCTGCAGCAAAATCACTCTTTCCGTTTTCATAGAAAAAGTAAAAGTAATAGTATTCTGCTGCAAAGTAGTTTCTCGTCTTCATGGAAGTAACGTTAGCACAGATTTTTGATGAAATCAAGTGTTTTCTACAAGAAAATGCAGCTTTTATTGTTTTCCGACAACAAAGAGGCGCCTTTCGGCGCCTCTTCATATCATTCCGGGAATTACTCCTCGGTCTTCGGCTCGAAGCTCTCCTTCAGAGCCTTGAAGTGCTCGAAGCGTCCCTTGGACAGCTTCTCGGCTTCGGTGAAGAGGGTCTCCGCTCTCTCCGGGAAGCGCTGGGCCAGCGAGCTGTAACGGACTTCGCCCATGATGAAGTCTCTGTAGCTCTCGGTGGCGTCTTTGCTGTCGATGATGAGCGGGTTCTTGCCTTCTTCTGCCAGGGTCGGGTTGAATCTGATCAGGTTCCAGTATCCGGAAGCGACTGCCTTCTTCATCTCCTCCTGAGCCTTTGCCATACCGGCCTTCGGGCCATGGTTGATGCAGGGTGCGTAAGCGATGATGAGGGAAGGACCATCATACGCCTCGGCTTCCTTCAGAGCCTGGAGTGTCTGGTTCTGGTTCGCTCCCATGGCGATCTGGGCGACATAGATGTAGCCGTAAGCCATGGCGATCTGGACCATATCTTTCTTTCTGACCTGCTTTCCTGCAGATGCGAACTTGGCTACAGCGCCCATCGGGGTGGACTTGGAGGACTGTCCGCCGGTGTTGGAGTACACCTCGGTATCGAAGACCATCACGTTGATGTTCTCGCCGCTTGCGAGCACGTGGTCCAGTCCGCCGTAACCGATATCGTATGCCCAGCCGTCACCGCCGAAGATCCAGATGGACGGCTTGATCAGCATCGACTTGTTCTCTACTACGTAAGCTGCGTCGGCATTGGTGTCAGCGATCTTCTCGCAGGCCTCGAGCAGAGCCTTGCCTGTCGTCTCGGCGCCTTCGGCGTCGTTCATCGCCTCGACCCATGCAGTCGCGGTCTCGCCGAGGGTATCCGCGAGTCTTCCGACCACGGTTTTCATCTCTTCGCGGCGTGCCTTCATGGAGATGGCCATGCCGTATCCGAACTCGGCGTTATCCTCGAACAGGGAGTTGGCCCATGCCGGTCCTCTTCCCTCTTTGTTCACTGTGTACGGAGTGCTCGGCAGCGAGTTGCCCCAGATGGAGGAGCAGCCGGTCGCGTTCGCGATGTACATTCTGTCGCCGAAGAGCTGGGTGATCAGCTTGGCGTACGGAGTCTCTCCGCATCCCGGGCA
>JAFWFF010000142.1 GCA_017515765.1 Bacillota bacterium
CAGCTCCCGCTCCCGATCCCTCTCATGATGCTTACCGTCAGCGTAGGCGAGGTGATCTCCTGCGGAGTCCTCGGCGTCCTGCTTGGCAAGCTCCTTAAGAAGCACGAGGGAGCTATCTTTGGTGAAAGATCCGGAGACATAGAATGAATATCAGACACTCGACGATCCGGGACCTTGAGCGCATGCGTGAGATCTACGCATACGCCAGAGATTTCATGGTACGCACAGGAAATCCCAATCAGTGGGGGCCGACCAACTGGCCGCCGGAAGACCTTCTCAGGCAGGACATAGCGGAAGGCAGCAGTTTTGTCTGCGAGGAAGACGGGAGAGTAGTCGGCACGTTCTTTTACCTGTACGGCCACGACATAGAGCCGACCTACAGAGAGATATTCGACGGCTCATGGCGCGATGACGAACCATTCGGAGTGGTACACAGGCTCGCGGGAGACGGCTCGGCCAAAGGCATCGGCGAGTTCTGCCTGAACTGGGCATTTGATCAGAGCGGACACCTCAGGGTCGATACCCACGGCGACAACAAAGTGCTCCAGAACCTTCTCGAAAAGCTCGGATTCGAGCGCAGAGGAACCATATTCGTGGTCGAGGACGACTATCCGAGGATCGCGTACGAGAAATGATGGGATCTCCCGTAAAGATTGCAATAACAGCCTCTTTCTGTTACAATTAATGGTTGCAGGGGAGGCTTTTTTATATGCTTTCGGATGAGATAAAGACAGTTGCGTACGAGGACGGAAAACTGGTCATCCTGGACCAGACGCTGCTCCCCGGGCGCGAGGAATACACAGAGCTTAAGGACGCGGAAGACGTTTACCGCGCGATCAAAAGGCTCGAGGTGCGCGGCGCCCCCGCGATCGGCGTCGCCGCGGCTTACGGCGTCCTTGTCGGGATCAATGCCCGCATGGCAGGATGGGACGGGACGGTCCCGGGTTTCGTGAGACTGAGCGGCGAAGTCTGCGAATACATAAACAGTTCCAGGCCCACTGCGGTGAACCTGAGCTGGGCGGTACGCGGGATGACAGCTGCCCGCGACGAAGCTCTGGAGGCATGTTCCGCCTGCGGTCCGGAAGAAGCGGTCAAAGCCGCGCTTTCCGCCATGGAGCGGAAAGCGGAAGCCATCCACAGGGAAGACGTGGAGTCCTGCAGGGCTATGGCGGAGCACGGGCTCACGCTCTTAAGGCCGGGGATGGGGCTTCTGACCCACTGCAACGCAGGAGCGCTGGCGACCACCGGCTATGGGACGGCACTCGGACCGATCCACCTTGGGCATGAGAGAGGCTACGGGTTCAGGGTCTTTGCCGACGAGACGAGGCCGCTCCTCCAGGGCGCGCGCCTTACTGCCTGGGAACTCAGCAAAGTCGGCTGCGACGTGACTTTGATCTGCGACAATATGGCTTCTGCCGTCATGAGAAGCGGAAAGATCGAAGCAGTCCTGGTGGGCTGCGACCGCATGGCCGCAAACGGAGACGGAGCCAATAAGATCGGAACGGGCGGAGTCGCGGTCCTCGCGAAGGAATACGGAATACCGTTCTACATGTTCGTACCGATGTCGACCGTCGACTTCGGCACCCCGACAGGGGACGATATAGTGATAGAGGAGAGGGACGGAGACGAGATCAGGACGCTCTGGTACGAGAAGCCGATGGCGCCTGAAGGTATAGGGACGTTCAATCCGGCGTTCGACGTTACCCCCGCGGAATACATAACAGCCGTTGTGACTGAAAAGGGCATAGCGAGGCCTCCGTATGCGGAGAGCCTGAGAGAGCTGGCCGGAAGATAAGAGATGAGCTATAAAGTAAAACTGCCCCTTTTCGAGGGCCCCTTCGATCTCCTGGTCTATCTGATCGAGAACGCCAGGATGAGCATATACGACATCAGGATCTCCGAGATAACGGAGCAGTATTTGGCGTACCTCAGCGAGATGCAGTCGATGGACGTAGCGCTGTCTACGGAGTTCATGGTGCTTGCCGCGACTCTTCTGGACATCAAATCCCGGATGATCCTTCCGAGGAACCAGATCGGCCCCGAGGACGAGTTCGTTGAGGATCCGAGGAGCGAACTGGTCG
>JAFWFF010000143.1 GCA_017515765.1 Bacillota bacterium
CGCTGATCCCGAGCCGCGCGTATGCGTCCGCGTATGCTCCGGAGCCCTCGGCTGCGCTGGCCATGCCTCGCGTGTTACGTGCCAGAGCGCCGGTGACGGTGTCAAGGCTTACGTCGAGAAGTTCGGCGGCGTAGCTGTACTCCTGGAGCGTCTGGGCGCTGAGTCCCGTGACGGTGGACGTCGTGAGGATCTCGTCCGCGAAGGCAGCGGCCTCGACGGTCATCTTGCCGAGGGCCGTGACCGCTGCCGTCGCTGCCGCGGTGAATGCGGCGAGCCCTGCGGCTGCGGCTTCCGCGGCGGCTTTTCCGACGTTCGTCAGCGTGGTCTTCAGCTTCCCGACGACGGCCTGCGTCTGGTCGGAGGAGTCGCGCATGTTCTTGAGCTCTGCGCTATATTTTGATATCTGCGCCTCCGTCTTCGCTACGGCTCCGCGCTGGTTCTCGACCTGGATCGCCAGCTTCTGCGCCTCCGCGCTGTCCGCTCCCATTTCCTTGGCCACGAGGGCGTACTGCGCCTCCATCTGCTCGAGGATCTTCCGCTGCTGCGGAAGGATCTTATTCAGCTGTGAGATCTTCGCCTCGAGGCCGTCGGTGGACTTCGACCACTTGTCGATGCCCGCCGTGGCTGTTTTAAACTCGGCATTGGCGAGGCTTATCGCCCGCCGTGCGTCGGCCATCGCGGCCTTCATATCCGCGATGTCGACCTTCCATTTCATGGTACTCTCGTTTTTATCGACCATGTCTTTCTCCGTTGTTTGTCTTAATTAGTACCAGTCGTCCTTTTGCGCCGGTCGCCTGATGTGCTTGTCGCCCTTCTCGTCGTACCAGACGGTCGTCTGTTTCTCTTCTTCCGGCACCGAGGCGCTGATCCGTGTGATCAGGCGCATGACTTCCCCGAAGCGCTCCCTCCGGATCCGGAACGGGTCCAGGGCCGGATAACGCCTGCAGAGGCGCTCCGATATCTCGAAGAACATTTCATAAAGTGACTGGCTCGTATCCGCGGCAGCGGTCGTCCCGCTGCCGCCTGTCAGTTTTTTCCGTTCTGCTGGAAGCTCCCTCTCACGTACGTGAAAAGCTCAACGAAGAGAGGCAGGAGCTCCGCGACCTTTATCTTCCGGAGCTCGTCCCTGGTGAGTCCTTCTCCTCCGAAGATATCGAGAAGTAATTCTTCCAGCTTGGTCCGGTTTGCCTTTATCAGTTCGCCGAGGCTCTTCGTGTCCTTGAGCGCGTCCGCGCTGTCCAGTATGTCGCAGATGTCCTCGACTGTTCCGTACATGAGATCGTACGTGTCGACCTCGTAGGTCTTCGCGATCTCCTTCTGGTTCTTGTAAATGTTAAGTTTCATGATTCTCTCCTTGTCTTATGTGTGCGAGTGAGCCGGCTGGAGGCCCACCGGCAGCCGCCTCCCACCAGACGGTTGTCCTCGCATGGTCTTATTCGATGTGGCGGGATGCGATGGTCTTTATATCCTCCATGTCGACCCGAAGGCCTGCGATGGTCAGCTCGTCTGTGACCTGCTGGTCTTTCAGTTTCTCTATCTCTTCCTCGAGCTCTGCGACCTGCGCCTCGAGCTCGCGGATCTTCTCGTCCTTGTCGTCTCCCTTGCCGGCGTGGAAGATCACGCCGTCGACGCAAGCGATGTAAAATCCGCAAACTTTTAACCAGACGTAATCCTCCGAGGACTCGCTTCCCTCGACGTCATAAAATCCGGGGATCGCGTAGCCCATGATCCGGGAGCTCGTGCTCGGCTCCAGTCGGATCCTCAGGTCGTCGATCGTGATCTCTGCCTGGTCCTTCGTCTCGTCGGGCTGCGCCTGGATGAACTTCGGCTCGATGAGTTCGCTGTCTCCTTCGACGTTTGCCGCGATCCAGTAGTTCTCGACCTTCGCCCAGGTGTAGCCGTCCGCCTCGGTCGTCTCCTCGACGTCATAATATCCGGGAAGCGCCGTGCCGGCGGTCTCTCCGGAAAGGCCGGGCGCCTTCCTGATCCTCAGGTCCTTCGCCGTGACGAGGACCTGTCTCTTCGCGACGTCCTCGATGACGGGCTGAATGATCATGTGGCGGATATTATAGTCGCGCTGCGTCTCCGCGTCGACGACGTGCCAGTCAGTCGCATAAACGATCGGGATAAAATCCACGCCGCCGTGGCGGGTGAAGCTCGTCCCTTTGCAGACCTCCAGATGCAGGTGGTCTCCGTAACTGTAACCGGAATTATCCATCCGGCAGACGGGCTGCAGCTGTTTTACGGTCTCGCCGACCTTGACGAGGAAGCTGTCTTTCTTAATGTGTGCGTAAAGGCTGCAGTATCCGAGCTTCGGATACTTTATTATTATAAAGTTCCCGTATCCTTGCCAGTCGGGCGTGTCCGGATGGCTGTTGACGATCTGCGTGACGATGCCGTCCGCCATGGCGTAAAGCCTCGGATGCCTGCCTGTGTCCTCCGGCATGGCGGGATCCGTGTCCCACCAGCCGAGATCGAGGGCATTGTAGCCGTGGTCCTCATAATCTGCACTGATCCAGATCTTCCTCACGGGGTAAAGTAAACAATCCATGTGTGCCTCCTGTCTCCGGTCGTCAGCCGACTCCGTGATAGTGATCCGTCGTGTGCGGATCCGCTTTCTCGATGTATTCCGGATCTCCCGCTGCTGCCTGTTCCTCGACGGCGTGCATCGTTACGTCGCCGGCCTGTGCCGAGACGGTGTAAGAGTTGTTCTTCCATCCGGCCATGATCGCGGATACGATCAGGGCGATCAGGGAGACCGCCTGGTATATCTGGGACTCCGTGAGCTCGATCTGCCCGCGTCCCATGACCGCGAGGACCTGATTCGCCAGGGAAACGAGGAGGAAGATCGTCCTCGCCCAGGTCTCCGGCGTTACTCCGGAAAGGTTCCACTTTTTCTTCTTCATTTCATGCCCTCCAGCTTGATAATTCTCTTTTCGTGATTGTCCAGTGTATCATTGAAGCCCTTGTGCTCCTCCGCGTTGTCTTTCCTCAGATCCTTGACCTGTTCCATCAGGCTGTCAAGCGTCGCCTGCAGTTTCGTGATGGCGGTGTTAAGGTTGATGACCGGCTTCCCGATCGAGAGAAAAAGCCCGACAAGCGCGGCGATGACGGTCACGATTGTGTACTCGTTCATTTGGTGTCCTTTCTAAATGAGCGCGGCAAAGCCGCCGCGCTCGGTGTGTGTAGTATTTGCTTGTCAGGGTTTTGCCACGAGGGTGTCGCAGGTCGTGACCGCGTCGAAAAATGTCGACAGGACCGCCTTGTCGTCTCTCTCGTCCACGACGAGGGCCTTCTGCGGCATCGGGTTGCCCTGGCTGTCGGCGGCCTTCGTGAATTTGTGGATGGTCGAGACGCCGGTGTAGGTCAGCTGCTGCCCCTGGCTGTCGGTTCCTGCGTTCTTGGTCTGGCTCGTCTCGTTAGGCACCGCGAAGCTACCTTTGTATCTCCAGACGTATCTGTAGGTGCCGTCGGTCAGGCCGAGGCGGTATCCCAGCGCGAAGTTCGGGCTGGTGCCCTCTCCGTCGAGGAGTGCGCCCGTGGCGGTGTCGTAGATCTTGCCGGTTATCTTGGCCAGCGTTGCCAGGTCAAGGGCCGGGATGTTCAGCGTGATCGTGTCGCTGCCTTCCGCGTTGATGGTGAATGCAGCGACGTTGTCGTAGTATTTGGTTTCGCTCGCGGTGGCGACGCTCTTCGAGATCTCGGCGACAGGCGCCAGCTTCTCGACGGCGCCGGTCACATATCCGTGCCCGGTCCCGGTCTCGTTGTCGTCTACCAGGACTTCGGCGATATAAAGTTCGTCGGTGCCGCGGAACTCGTCAACATATGCTCCCATTTGCTTAATTTCCTTTCTTATCGATGTAAATGATGTTGATCCCGCGGCCGGTGTGCGTGACCTCGTCGCTCGCGATGTCGTAGCCCACGCCGGGCACGGTGAATCCTGCGTCTTTCAGGACGCTCACGGCCTCGAGGAGGACGGTGTTCACGGCCTCCGGGTCCGTGCTGTAGAAATTGAGATCCAGGTCCCAGTCGGTCCGGGTCTCCTCGTTGTCATA
>JAFWFF010000144.1 GCA_017515765.1 Bacillota bacterium
GAACTTGTCGACTCCGAGCTCCTTCTTAAGCCTGTCTGCTGTCTCGAACGCTGTCTGATATCTGTTAGGTCCCGCGAGCCTTTCGATCTCAGCTTCGGCGGGGGCATCTTCTTTAGGCTTGATGGTCACCTCTGCAGTCTTGGATGGATCGAACGTCGAGGTCACCTTTACGGTGATCGCCGAGGACGCCTCATCCGTTCCTATGGTGAGCTTGCGGACCAGGTTGTCCGTATCGGTGAAGGCCGTTCCTGTGCTCGAGGCATTCTTCAGTTCCCACTTAAGGTCATGCGGCGCTGTACCTTCCACAGACGCTGTCAGGGTCACTGTGCCGCCTTTGTCTGGGGTCTCGTTGTCGGCCTTGAGGGTCACGCTGGTGAGGGCAAGCTCCACAGGTTTGTCCTGAGGCTTGGGCACCACTTGCGCCGTCTTTGACGGGTCGAACGTCGACGTGACTTTAACGGTTATCGCAGAGGACGCCTCATCCTCAGCTATCATGAGATGGCGCAGGAAATCGCCGGTATCCGCCCATTTGGTACCGGAAGCGGTGCTGCCTGTGAACTCCCATGTCAGGTCGTGCGGCGCGTCTCCCTCGACTACCGCGGTCAAAGCCGCCATGGAGCCCTTGTAAGGCTCTTCGTTATCAGCTGTGAGTTTCACGCTCGTGATCGCAGGCCCTGCGGGCTTGTCCTCCGGGTAGATATAGACCTCGGCGGTATAGGCGGGATCCGCGGCAGATGTGACCTTAACGGTTATCGGGCCGGCCCCTTCGTCCTCGCCTATCGTGAGCGTCCTCTCCAGATTGCCGTCTCCGAGCAGCCCGGTTCCTTCGCTCGTCTTACCGCTCAGCTCCCATGTAAGCTCGTGCGAAAGATTTCCCTCTATCCCCGCTGTAAGTTCGACAGTCTCTCCCTTATATGGATGATGATCGTCTGCTTCAAGCGTCACGCTGAATATCGAAGGATCGATGCAGTCAAAGGTGATCCTGACATATACTTCAATGTCAACGCCCCATTTGGCAAGACGGGTCGTGCCGTTGATCGGTCTTCCGTTAACGGTAATGTTCAGGTCTTCCAGATCCAGGCTGTGATCAAAGTATCTGGTCAGATAGGTATCTTCGATGTTGAACCAGAGGAAGTATTCCCGGTCTCTGTCGAGAGGCTCGTCGCTGTCATACAGGCTCGTATAGCTGTTTTCCCCGCTCTTGTATACGAGACTTGTATACTCTGCGCCTGTATCTATGTACGTGAACCATCCGTCTGGCGCCTCCTCTTCGGGTAAGTCATAACCGCACTTTGAGGTGATGGATTCTCTTAAAGCCTGAGTTACCTGCTTCCCCGTCCTCGCGTTGTCGTATTCATCCACAAGACTCACCTTTGACTCATCAAAGGTGATGTTGATCGGCCCGGTTATCTTCTCCTTATCTTTCAGCTGGATCGTGGCTTCTCCGTATTTATCCGGATCCGCGACGGATGTAGCCCTTACGGTTAGGCTTGCCGCGGTCTCCTCCGGTCCCACCTCGAGGTATCTTTGCTCATTGTATCCGCCCGTGAAATGCGATGACCCGTCTGAGCCGATGAGTTCCCATGCCAGGTCGTGCACTTCCGTTCCCTCAACTACCGCGTAGAAATTTACGCCTGTCCCTCTGCAGACCACCGGCCTGGACGCAGTTACCGTAACGCTGTCTATACCCGGAACATAGTCCACGACCTGAACACGTACCGAGTCAGAGATGTTGTAATCCACCGCGGATGTGGCAGTTACCGTGATGTTTTTCAGCGCTTCATCTGTCGAGGCGAAGAGTTCTCCGTCCGGGGTGATATAAGTGCCGGGGCTTTCGTTATCGCTGACGCTCCAGACGACATTATTATTCGTCGCTCCGTAAACTTCTGCGGAGAACTGACGGCTCATGCCCCGTGTAACCTTGGCGCCCTCAGGCGAGACATCGATGCTCCATACCAGGTGATCCGTCTCGTTGAGCTCGACACGCTTATAAACGTTTATCTCGCCATCGCCTCCGCCTCTGGGTTCCACCTCGTCAGCCGGCTGGCCGTTCACTGTGATGTAGAATGGTCTGCTCATATCAAAGGGGGGCGTATTATCATCTGTGGTCTCTATATTGAAGCAGAAGTAATACTCGTCCTCCGTATTCAGAAGCTCGTCGCTGTTATGAAGTTTAACGTAACTGTTTCCTTCTTTTTTTACAAGATTGGTCCAGTTCGACGCATCATATCCTGTTTTATCGGGATCCGCGTCATATACTAACCAGCCCTTGCCGTCCAGAGATTCGCCGGGATTGCTCGTCACGCTCCTCAGTAGATGCAGGCTGACTTCATGTCCTGTAAGTCTGGTCGTCGGGAACGCTTTGGTCTCGTCGTATGTTACGTTGAAACAGTTCGGTATGTAATCCGTACCCGTCCTGACGACGAAACTCTTCATAAGGCTCTTGATCGGAAGAGCGAGATCGTCCGGAGCCTCGCCGTTCACCGTTATATGTGACTCGATGTCTGAAGCGAGAGTATAGCCCTCAGCCGTTTTAAACCGGAATACAAGATATACCGTCTCTCCCGCGACGAACTCATGATCAGTTCCGAGGCCGGTTTGGGACGAATCCAGCCATCTGATGAGATCAACGCTGACTCCTTCTTCAGCCACGGTTACCAACGGCTTAGCTGACAGTTCTCCTGCCGTAGGTTCGGTATATGCCGTGAACGTGAGAGAATTTATCACTCTCGGACCGGTGTTGTCGAACAAAGCGTAGTAGGTAACGTCCTCTCCCGGCATGGTCTGACTAATGGTCTCGGATCCGCCTCCTATTACAGAACCGTCCGGCGACCCCTTTGCCCATCCCTTGAAGACATATGTGCCTCCGGAATCGTTGTCGATACCAAGCGTGAAGCTGCTTCCGCCCGACACCATCCCGGTGTAACTTCCGACATAACTGTCGGAATCCACGATGACGCTTACATTTTCTGTAATGGCGCAGTTGTCTCTGGTATCCCAGCAGACGGCCGTCAGCTTATAAGCATTCACGTCGCCGATCTCGGCTTTGGGAACCTTCTGACCATCTGCATCTACGATATAGCTGCCGCTTACATATCCGCCGGGCGGGGTGATTATCTTGAGCGTGCCGCTGTCTATATCGAGACCGGAATTATATGCATATATAGCATGAGCGTATTCAGCCGCAGACTCCGCAAATACATATGTCCCTTCGCCGCTGATGTCGATCTCCGCGCTGTCAGTCTCGATAGCGGTTCCGATTTCGGTATTCGCGTAGACCTGAGCTCCGTCTTTGATGATCACAGGGGCCCAGCAGAAGATCCCGTTTCGCGAGCCATTCGCCCGGACCGTACCGCCGCCGAACACATTGGTGTTCAGGGTCTTGTCGTTATAGACAGCTATGCCGTAGGCCTCATTTCCGGAAGTATAACCTTCCGCTGTGAGCTCGCCTCCTGTCATGCTGAGATCAACATAACCCGAACCGCAGATACCGAAACCGGCCCTGTTGTTTTCAAAGGTCTCTCCGACAAATTTGGCAGTTCCTCCTGTCATGGTGAATCCATCGCTGAACTCGATCCCTCTGCAGGAAGCGGCTTCGTCCACGAGAGCGTATACGCTAAGGTCTCCTCCCGTCATGGTGAACTGACCGACGTGAATGCCATATACCGTATCGGCGGAGTAGCTCATGCAGGTATAGGCTAAATCCATCTTGCCGCCCGTCATCTTGAATTCGGAGAGCGCTCCTTCAAGGCTGATCGCGGCGTATGGAGCTTCGTTTGAACCGAAGTTCATCTCGAGGATGCCGCTCCGCATCTCCAGCACGGAGTTCGTGCCTCTTATACCCTGAACATCGAGCGTGTGCGTTCCGTCGCCCGTGATCGTCAAATCGTAGCTGTCCATGTCGATCGAAAAGATATCCAGATCGGCATCGATATACAGCGCAGTATCCCCGTCCAGAACATAGTCCGTATTCTCGATCATATCCGAAACGTTCACGTTGCCGGATATGTGTTCGGGTTCGGCGGCATATGCCTTCGGCATCCCCGACATCATCCCGAGGCCCGGCACCATGCAGAACGTCATGACCGCGATCAAAAATACCGTCATTGTTTTGGTCAGCAGCCCGTGTCCGCTCTTCTTCGCAATCTTCCACATACAGTTACTCTCCTTTCAGCCTGGCCGCACAATATTCAGATCTATGCTGTCACTTTGGTCATACAAGTTGGAAATGGCTGTATTATGCAAAAAACAAAAGATGCAGATACATGTTAAATATAACATGAACCTGCATAAATTACTATAATATTCAGAAAAATTACGAAGGGATCACTCGATGCTCCGGGACGAAAGGATGATGCCTGCGAGTGTGACTATGGTCCCTGCCCAGGTATACCAGCCGAAGCTGTCTCCCGCGATGATTATGCCTGTTACGACGCCCATTACCGTGGTCAGGCATGACACCAGGTTCGCGGCAGTTGCGGGCTCCATGCTTGCGAGGAGCGCGTTGTACGAGGAGTAGCAGACGACTGTGCAGATGACGCCCAGAAAAAGGACGGCGATCAAAGTCTTCGCGTCGCTGAATATCATCGTGTATGTTTCTGTTCCGAAGCCCATGAAAATACATGCGATGTTGAAGGTCACCGCCCCGAATACCGCCATCACGGCTGTACGCTCGATCGCGCTGAAGCCTTCGGCAGCTTTGCCCGCGATGAAACCAAAGAACCCGAGAACAGTGATCGCTGCGATCAGAATGATATAGCCTTTCAGGCTTCCTTCCGCCGACGCGCCCGGCGCGAAAACGTTGAAGATGATGACGCCGGCGAACGCCGTAATTATGCCGATGATCCCTATCTTTGACGGCTTCCTGCGGAAGAAAAGCATGCCTACGAGAAGCGTCATGGCCGGCGACGCGGCGATCAGTACAGAGCTGACTGAGACCGAGGTGAATTTGATGCCGTAGATCTCAAGGACGGAATAGATGCAGGGCTGGAGGACCGCGCCGATCACCAGATACTTCAAAGCTTTGCTCTTCAGGTCGATCTTTATGACCCTGAGAGCAATGAGGATCAGGAATATCACCGCCGCGACGGTCCACCTGCAGGCGAGCGCCTGCATCGGGCTCATGCGGTCGACCAGGTAATCCATGGACACGAAAGAAAGGCCCCAGAAGCCTCCCGTAAGCAGTACCAGCATCATCAGATAACCTTTACTCTTCTTCATCCATGTCCCTCACGCGAACCGGCTATGCCGGTGTTTTATACTCGCGATTCTAACACCGCGGCAAACTGTTATCAAGTGCCTTATCGTGCTTTACCCGGGGCGGGTTTATGTTGTATAATTATTCTGAAAAAAGACGCACTCATCTCAGTTACGGAGGTCATCTATGCTTGACATTTTGATAGTGAACGGACAATACCCGGATTTCGGGAATTACAGGACCGGCTGCGAGAACGCCGGCTCTTCGATGAAGAAGGCAAACATCGGGATCAAAGACGGCGTCATCGCCTACGTCGGCGAGGGCGAGCCCGAGGCAGCCGAGGTCTTTGACGCTGAAGGCCTCGTGGTCTCCCCCGGATTCATCGACATCCATATGCACGAAGAGAACTTCCGCGAGGAAGGCAAGCAATACTTTGCCGCCGAGAAGATGCTCGAGCAGGGCGTCACCACCGCCATCGCCGGAAACTGCGGCGTGCACAGGCAGCCCATCAGCGAGTTCAAGGGCGTTCTGGAAGAAATGGGCGGCTCCCCTGTCAACTACATGATCCAGACGGGCTACAACCATTTCAGGAACCAGCTGGGCATCGGAAATCACGAGAAATCCACCATCGCCCAGCGCGTCGAGATCCGCGACATGCTCATGAAGGAACTCGAACAGGGAGCCTGCGGCGTTTCCTTCGGCATCGAATACGACCCTGCGATGACCTTTGAGGAAATGCTCTTCGCGGTCGAAAAGCTCGAGGACCCAAACCTCATCGTCAGCGCGCACTACCGCGACGAGGACCATATCAACACCGACAACGTCGATGAGATGATCAGGTTCTCCGCCGCGATCACGCCGAAGTTCCAGATCTCCCACCTCTCGAGCGGCTGCGCTTTTGATCTCATGAACGTCTGCCTCGACCACATCAACGAAGCGATGAAGACGGATCCGGGCCTCAACTTTGACACTTACCCGTACAACGCGTTCTCGACCAGGATCGGATCTACCGTATTCGAAGAGGACTGCTTCGATACGTGGGGAACGAGCTACGATTCCATACTTCTCACCTCCGACCCCTACAAGAACATGCGCTGCGACGAGGAGATCTTCCGCGACGCCAGGAAGAACCACCCGAACATGCTCGCGGTAGCCTTCGTCATGAAAGAGGACTCGATCCGCATGGCTGTCGTGAACCCGAACGGAATGGTCGCCTCAGACGGCCTTATGAGATTTGGCCACGGCCACCCGAGGATCGCCGGGACCTTCCCCAGGGTACTTGGCAAATACGTCCGCGCCGAGCAGGCGATCTCCCTGGTCGACGCGCTCCGCAAGATGACTCTGGAGCCGGCCGAGAGGATGAACCTCGCGAACAAAGGCCGCATCAAAGAAGGCGCAGACGCGGACATCACGATCTTTGATCCTGCGGTCATCTGCGATACCGAAGACTGGACAGAACTCAAGCCCCCTGTCGGCATAGTGAGGACATATATCGGCGGGAAGCTCGCAAGGGCGGAAGGCAAAGCCGTAGATTACAGGCTCGGAAGGTTTATCCCCTGCCAGGGGTGAGAATAAGGCGCTGAAAGGAGCAGATCCATGAGCATCGACACCAGAAAGTATTTCAAAGAACTCGAAGCGTTCGTCAATATCGACAGCGGCAGCTATGACGTCGACGGCCTGAACCGCGCGGCTGACTATATGGAAGCCCTCTACAAGGAAGAAGGCCTGTTCGTCACGCGCCGCGCGCTCGAACCCCGCGGCATCCCCCACCTCGTGGCGACGACCCACGATCCCGCGGAGCTCGAGGGCAAAAAGAAGCCCTGGGACATCATGTTCATCGGCCACATCGATACAGTATTCCCCGAAGGCACTGTCGCCGAGAGGCCTTTCGCGGTCAAAGACGGCAAAGTCACCGGCCCCGGCGCCGCAGACATGAAGGCCGGCGACCTGATGGCCCTCTACCTGATCAAAGAGCTCCGCAGGGAATTCCCGGACAAATGCTTCGCAATAGTCAACAACTCGGACGAGGAACTCGGCTCTCCCGACAGCGGCGAGCTTTTGATCGAGCTTTCAAAGAACGCGAAATACTCCTTTGATATGGAGCCCGGCCGCGTGAACGGCAATTTCGTAAAGGAGCGCAAAGGCGCGGTTGAGTACTGGATCGAGACTCACGGCAAGGCTGCCCACGCAGGCAACGCGCCGGAAAAAGGCGCCCACGCCATATTCGAGATGGCCCGCTGGATAAAGCGCTGCGAACAGCTCAACAACAGTGATCCGGGCCTCACGGTGAGCCCCGGGCTGATCACCGGCGGGACAGCTTCCAATACGATCCCGGACTACTGCCAGATCAAAGTCGATGTCCGCATCGTCGATCCAGCGCAGAAGAAGATCGTTGAGGACGCTTTCGACGAACTGGCCGCCTTCCCCTCCGTGAAGGGAGTAACAGCGACCTACATCAAATACAGCGACATGCCTCCCATGAGGTTCACTGCCGAGACGAAGAAGATGGTCGACGTGCTTTCCGAAGTCGCGGCCGAAATGGACTATAAGTTCGATTTCGAGAGCGTAGGCGGAGCTTCCGACGCGAGCTTCGTTTCCGGCGGAGGCGCGCCCGTCCTCGACGCCTGCGGCCCGCACGGCGAAGGCTTCCACAGCGAGAACGAGTACTTCTTCTACGACACCGTTGTACCCCGCTACGAACTTCTCGCGGAGTGCATAAGAAGGCTGCTCGCGGAGTAGCCCGGCTTAAGTAAGACGAACAAAAAGGGGCGCCCTGCGGGGCGCCCCTTTTGATAAGCCGGAAGGCTATCTCATATTCGCGAATTCTCTCTTGATCTCGGCTAGATGCTCGGGCTCGGTCATGAGTTTGATGGCTGTAAGGACGAAGCCTTTGATGTATTCGAAGGAGTGGTTTATCGCCCAGTCTGTCGCTGCGAGCTCGCAGAACTCCGAAGTGTGGGCTACGTAGTTCCTTCCGTCCGGATACCT
Source organism: Bacillota bacterium (assembly GCA_017515765.1). GTDB lineage: Bacteria > Bacillota > Clostridia > Peptostreptococcales > Anaerovoracaceae > Eubacterium_B. Next base: position 8,186 of record JAFWFF010000144.1, read on the forward strand.
GCCGAGGCTGCTGACGAGCTGGATGGAGGGGCATCTGTAGCTGACGTCTCCGAGATCGGACGATCCCATCGATGTCTCGGCGCCCATCCACTTCATCGGGACTCCGAGTTCCTCCATGACGTCGCAGGCGAGCCTGTTCAGATGCATATTGCTGTTCGTATCCATGAAGTCGACTTCCTCGGGGTTCGACTTGTATGCGGTATCCGTCGCGAGAGCGGCGCCCTGCGCGCAGAACTCGACTCTCCTCTCCAGATCCTCCAGCTCTGCCCATTTCGGGGCCCTGATGTAGAAGAGCGTACGGGTGTAGTCCGGGATGATGTTCGGGGCTTCTCCGCCGTGGCTGATGATACCGTGGATCCTCACGCCGTCCTTAGTCTGCTGTCTCAGAGCGTTGACCATGTTGAACATGTTGATCACGGCGTCCAGGGCGTTCAGGCCTTCCTCCGGAGCGGCAGCTGCGTGCGCGGTCTTCCCGAAGAACTCGTAGCTTCTGCATACCATCGCCATGGTGTTCCAGGAGCTCGCGTCCTCAGAACCCGGATGAGCCATCATGCAGACGTCCATGTCGTCAAAGGCTCCTGCCTTGGACATATGCACCTTTGCTCCCTCGGTCTCCTCCGCGGGAGTTCCGATAACGTAGATCTCACCGCCGAACTCGTCGGCGTACTCTCTCATGGCTATGCCGGATCCTACGCTCATCATGCAGATGAGGTTGTGGCCGCAGCCGTGTCCCAGTTTGGGAAGCGCGTCGTACTCGGCCAGCATCGCGATGCGGGGACCGGGCTTTTTGCCAAGATATGTGGCTTTGTAAGCTGTCGGTATGCCGCAGAAGTGCTCTTCGATCTCAAATCCGTATTTTCTGAGGAGCTCCAGCTGCCAGGCATAGGCCTTGAACTCCTGGTTTCCGAGTTCCGGATTGTCGTGGATGTTCATGGTGAGCTCTTTGAGTTCGGGCTCCAGGGCTTTAACGGTTGCTGCCACTCTCTCGATAATTGCTTTGTCCATCGTCCATTCTCCTATTTTTTCTTAAGCTCCACGAACACTCTGTTGTCCGCGTCCCTCACCAGCTCAAAACTCTTGAAGTCCCCTACGAACTCCTTGAGATACATATACTTTCCGCCGCCCTTCTTGTCGTAGTAACGGACGTCGAAATTCCTGAACATGCGGGAAAGCTCGTTCCCGATCTGTCCGAGGTCCGTGGCCTTCCCCTTATCATCGTTCTCCATGATGATCTGCTTGATGCGCTCCTCGAGAGTGCGCTTGCTGGGGGTATTACCGGCCTGCC
>JAFWFF010000145.1 GCA_017515765.1 Bacillota bacterium
CACATAGCCGAGAGCATGTTCAAGGCATTCGGGCGGACGATGGCGAAGGCCTGCTCGATCGATCCGGAGCGCGCGCAGGAGCTCCCGTCGACAAAGGGCGTCCTGTAGGGCGCGGCGGCAGGGCATCCTGCGGAACAGCAAAGGGGAATTATGATAGCGATAGTCGATTACGGGGTCGGAAACATATTTTCCGTAAAAAGGGCCCTGAACTACATAGGGGAAGACGGCCTTCTGACCGGAGATCCGCGCGATCTCGAAGCTGCCGATAAGATAATCCTTCCCGGAGTTGGAGCGTTCGGCGACGCAGCCCGGAAGCTCGAGGCGAGCGGCTTAAGGGACGTGATAATAGAGCAGGCCGGAGCCGGAAAGCCGCTCCTCGGCATATGCCTGGGAATGCAGCTTCTGTTCACGGAAAGCCTGGAATACGGAGTCCACGCGGGTCTTGACCTCATACCCGGAAGAGTGGTAGACATGAGCAGTATTATCGTCGACAAAACCCTGAAGATCCCGCAGATAGGCTGGAACGGCCTGGATCTTCCCGAGGGACGGCGCGGCGAAGCCAAACATCCGCTCTTCAAATACACAGAAGAAGGCGAATGCGTCTATTTCGTCCACAGCTTCTGCGCGGTGGACTGCGGGGAAAGCGTTATCGCGACATGCGATTACAGCGCGCCTATAACCGCCGCGGTTGCCCGCGGGAACGTGATGGGCACCCAGTTCCATCCCGAGAAGAGCGGGAACACCGGAATGGGGATATTGAAAGCTTTCTGCGAGATGTAAGGTTGGGCTATGGACGGATCTTTTAAAAGAATCAGGACTGAGATATTTCCCGCTATCGACGTGATCGGCGGCCAGGTAGTAAGGCTGCTGCAGGGCGATTTTGAGCGGAAGACGGTGTTCGGGGACTCGCCTGCGGAGTAGGCGGCTTTGTTCGCGGAGAAAGGTGCGGAGTATCTGCATCTGGTGGATCTCGACGGAGCGAGGCTCGGGCAGCCCGGCTGTTTTGACACTGTGGAGCGGATCGTTTCAGAGACCGGCCTCAGGGTCGAGATCGGAGGCGGGATCCGCACGGAGGAGACCGTTGAGAAATATCTGGAGAAAGGCGCTTTCCGGGTGATCCTCGGGACGGTATGCGTCACGGATCCGGAGTTCACGGAAAGGATGGCGAAACGCTACGGGGACCGCATAGCCGCGGGCCTCGACGCGCGCGGCGGCATGGTCGCGATCAAAGGCTGGAAGGAGGTCTCGCAGCTCTCGCTGGACGAAGCTTTCAGCAGGCTGACGGACTCCGGCATCTCGACCGTGATCTGCACGGACATCTCGAAGGACGGCGCCATGGCGGGCATAAACGACGCCTTTTACAGGGATCTCGTCGGGCGGTACACTCTTAAGAAGGGCTGCGGCATAGTGGCTTCAGGCGGGGTCACGGATATGGACGACGTCAGGAGGCTAGCGTCCGCGGGGGTCTCGGGCATCATAATCGGAAGAAGCCTTTACGACGGAAGAATCAGACTGGAGGACGCGCTCAAGGCGGTCCAGAGCGAGGAAAAATGATCAGGAAACGCATAATACCCTGCCTTGACGTAAGAGACGGCAAGGTCGTGAAGGGCGTGAATTTTGAAGGACTGAGAGAGATCGCGAGCCCGCCGGAGCTGGCCAGGAGGTACAGCGACGAAGGCGCGGACGAGCTCGTATTCTACGACATAACCGCTTCCTTCGAGGGACGCAAGCTGTTCACCGAGATACTGAAAGAGGTCGCGGCGAACGTCTTCATACCGCTCACTGTGGGCGGCGGGATAAACACGCTGGACGACTTTGACCGGGTGCTTAAGTGCGGCGCCGACAAGGTCAGCGTGAACAGCGGGGCGATAAGGGATCCCAACCTTATCGACGAGGCGGCGAAGCGCTACGGCGACCAGTGCGTGGTGCTCTCGGCGGACATCAAGCTCGTGGACGGAAGATACACGGTCTTCTCCAAGGGAGGCCGCGAGAACACCGGCATGGAAGCGATAAGCTGGCTGAAGGAAGGCGAGTCGCGCGGCGCGGGAGAACTGGTCATCAACAGCATCGACACCGACGGAGTCAAGGGCGGCTTCGACCTGCCGCTTCTTAAGGCGGTCTGCGAGGCCGTGTCGATCCCTGTGATCGCGTCGGGCGGCGCGGGTTCGATAGAGGATTTCATCCGCCTCTTCAAAGAGGTCAAAGACGTGGACGCCGGTCTCGCAGCTTCGATATTCCACTTCAGGACGGTGGAGATCGCGGAGCTGAAGAGAAGGCTTGATGAGGAAGGAGTGCCGGTGAGACTATGACTGAAGTTGTAAGAACTGCGATAGATGATCTTAAATTCGACGACAGGGGGCTTATCCCCGCGATAGTGGTGGATGATGAGAACGGAAACGTCCTTACTCTCGCGTACATGAACAGGGAGAGCCTTGAGATCACGCTGACTGAGGGGAGGACCTGCTTCTGGTCGAGATCCAGACAGGAGCTCTGGAGAAAAGGCGAAACGTCCGGAAACGTCCAGTCGTGGTCTCGGTGACCGCGGACTGCGACAGGGACGCTCTGGTCGTCCGCGTGAAGAAGGAAGGACCTGCCTGCCACCTCGGGACGGACAGCTGCTTTGAGTATCCGGTGGAGCCGGAGAGGACGCCGCGTGCCGGCGCCTTTGGTCAGCCGGGATTCGGAACAGACGATCTCTATGAGATGCTTCTCGACAGGAAGGAAAAGCGGCCTGAGGGCTCATACACCTCATATCTTTTTGATAAGGGGATCGATAAGATCCTGAAGAAGGTGGGAGAGGAGAGCACTGAGGTCATAATCGCCGGCAAGGCGGGCGACAAAGCCGAGACGGTATATGAGATCGCGGACCTCGCGTATCACGTCCTGGTACTCATGGCGGATATGGGGATCGAGCCGGAAGAGATCAGGGCCGAGCTCGCTTCCCGCCACATAATCGACAAGAAAGTCAAACAGGAGAAGATGGTGTGATATGAGAAGACCTATCGTCATCAATGCCGATCTGAGATCGAACTACCACACTCATTCCATATTGTGCGACGGAAAGGACAGCCTGAGGGAGATGACAGAGCAGGCTGTCTCTTTGGGGTTCACGGAACTCGGGTTTTCCGGGCACCAGTGGTCCGAACAGGATCAGGATTACGCGATGACGCCAGAGAATACCGCGCGCTATCTGGAGAAACTCGCTGAGCTCCGGGAGGAGTTCGCCCCGAAGATCGGTATATTTACAGGCATCGAGCGCGGATACGTGAGCCCTGACAGGGACAATTCACGTTTTGATTATGTTATAGCGTCCGTCCACAACGCCGGAGCGGATGGCTGCCTGTTTGCCGTTGACCATACCGAAGAAATAATGCTTCGCGGAGTGCGCGAAGTCTTCGGCGGCGACGTGATGGAATACGTCAAAGATTACTACTCCCGGGAAGCAAAGGTACTCACGCTCGCGCGCGGGCATATCGCGGGGCATTTCGACCTGATCACGAAGTTCAATGAAGGTGGCAGGATCTTCGACGAAAGTGACACGGCATACCGCCGCGCGGCTCTGGAAGCCCTTGACGAGGCTGTCGAGACCTACGCAGGGACGGGCATCCCGGACGAACAGTCCGGCAATATGCCGCTTTGTATCCGCAAAGCGCTGGAAAGCGGGAAGCCGGTATTCGAGATCAATACCGGGGCTATGGCCAGAGGTTACAGGACAGTTCCTTATCCGGCGCCCTTTATCATCAAAGAGCTCATAAGGCGTGAAGTTCCTCTTCTCATCAGCACCGACTGCCATGACAGGAGATTCCTGGACCACGATATGGCGTGGGCGCTCAGATATCTGAACAGCCTTGATTGAGTGTTTTCGTGGGTTCCGAATATTTCGCCCCGTGTCGGTTGAAAAACCGGGCGGGGCGTGTTAATATATATAAGTTGCCGCTGAAGACGGCAGCTTAAGATCGAGATTTTGTGAAAGGTTGATCAACAGGAAATGGAAAAGACCGAGAAAGAAAAGAACAGAAAAGGAAACGCCAAGGCGAAGGATACGGGTATGATGGGCAGCATGGACAGAAGGTTCGTGCTCATCGTCGCGGCCATAGGCGTTTTGATAGTGGCTCTTGTCGCCATAGTCAAGATCCAGAAGAGCAAGCCACCCGTCGTTATCCCATATGACTACGATCTGTCGGAGTACGTGACCGTGGCGGATTACAAGGAACTGCCTTACTATGTGACGCTCGCCGAAGTGACTGCTGAGGAGCTGGAGGAGGAAGTCCAGAATACTCTCAAGGCGCACACAGTGACCGAGAACGTAGAAGAAGGCGTTGTGGAGGACGGCGACGAGATCAACATCGCTTTTGAGGGAAAGATCGACGGCGAGACTTTTGAGGGCGGATCTTCGGATTCTTACGATGTGACGATCGGCACCACTCAGATGATCGACGGCTTTATCGAGGGCCTGATCGGGAAGAACGTCGGAGAGACCGTAACTCTCGATCTCCAGTTCCCTGAGGATTACCACGCGGCGGAAGTGGCTGGGAAGCCCGTAGTCTTTGATGTGACCATCAACTACAAGAAGGTGACCACTGTTCCGGAGCTCACGGAAGAGTTTGTGAAGGAGAACACCGATTACGATTCTATCGAAGCGTTCCGCGAGGGCCTGCAGAAGGAACTCACCGAGGCGCGCCAGAAGACTCTCGATTCCTCCATGAACCAGCAGATGTGGAACTTCGTCGTAGAGCACTCCGAGGTCCTCCAGTATCCGGAAGCCGAGATGGCGACCGCCAGACAGGCCGCGGACGAGATGGAGAGCCAGTACAGATCCCAGGCAGCCCAGTACGGAATGGAATTCGAGGACTTCCTGGAGATGTTCATGGGCACCACGCTTGATGACTTCATCAAGCAGAAAGAGGATTACGCGCAGAACATCGTGAAGAACGAGATGGTCCTCTACGCGATCGCGAGAGCCGAGAACGTGGAGCTGAAGGAGAAGGAATACAAGCAGAAGATCGCCGAGATCCTGGAAAGCAGCGACCTTGACGAGGAGACCTTCGAGCAGTACTACGGAATGACGATCCGCGAGTACGCCGATCAGAACGGATGGAAGACCAGCTTCCTCATGGATAAGGTCTACGATAAGATCCGCTCGCTGGGCAAGGAAGTCACCAAGGAAGAATACGACGAACTGATGGCCGAACACGAGCATGAGCATGAAGAGGCCGAGGCAGAGACCGAGGCGGAGAGCAGCTCGTCCGGCAACTGATCAAAGACCGGCATCATGACCGATCAAAGCGGGGCAGCCCCTTCGGGACTGCCCCTTTTTGCTGCAAAAAACGCTCAAAATCTGCCGAAAAACCCCACTTAAACCACAATTTATAGTAGATATTCCAATTATTTTGTTGTATTATTATGGTTGAGTTATTATGGGCTTATTGCGAGCAGTTATTGCTCTGTAATTATCGGGGAACAGAGATCGGAGGATTACTTATGAGGTGTCCGTTTTGTGACAACGAGGACAGCAAGGTCATAGATTCCAGACCCATAGACGAGGGGCACGCGATAAGAAGGCGCCGCGAATGCGAGAAATGCGGCAAGAGATTCACCACCTACGAGAAGGTGGAGGTCTTCATCATCATGGTCATTAAGAAGGACGGAAGCCGCGAGGCGTTCGACCGCGGGAAACTCCTCTCGGGCATCATAAAGGCCTGCGAGAAGCGTCCCGTGACGATGGCCGAGATGGAGAGAGTGGTCGACAACATCGAGCGCGGGCTTAACAACCTGATGGAGAAGGAAGTCAAGAGCAGCTTCATCGGAGAGCTCGTGATGGATAACCTGAAGGAGCTCGACGAGGTCGCCTACGTCAGGTTCGCGTCGGTCTACCGCCAGTTCACCGACGTCAACACCTTCATAAAGGAGATCGAGGAGCTTGCCAAAGCCAGGAGGGAAAATGAAAAACTGTGAACCTCTTTTGAGGATAGCGATAGACGGGCCGGGAGGCGCCGGCAAGAGCACCATAGCCAAGCTGCTCGCCGCCAGATATGACATTCCCTATGTCGATACCGGGGCGATGTACAGAGCCGTGGGCCTCAAGATGACGCGCCTCGGGCTCCCGTTCGAGGAATCCGATGAGCTTACCGCGATGCTTGACTCTACCGACATCGATTTCGTCGTGGAAAACGTGATCCTGGACGGCGAGGACGTGAGCGGGCTCATCAGGACCCAGGAGATCTCAGCCGCGGCTTCGGCCTGTTCCAAACTCGCGTCGGTAAGGAAGAAACTCGTCGCTCTCCAGAAGGAGATGGGAAAGGTCAGAAGTGTCGTGATGGACGGCCGCGACATCGGCACCAACGTTATGCCGGACGCCGAATTCAAGTTCTACATCACGGCATCCGCCAGGGAGAGAGCCAGGAGAAGATATCTGGAACTCATCAACAAAGGCGAGCAGGCTGATTTTGACACGGTGCTCGCCGAGATCAACGAGAGGGACTATAACGACATGCACCGTGAGCTAGACCCACTCAGGAAAGCAGACGACGCTATCGAGGTCGACACCACCCATATGGGCATCGAAGAAGTGCTGGAGTCGGTGGTCAGGCTGATAGACAACTGATAAGCATATAACGGGACGCGCCGGGCCGGTCTTCCGGATCGCGGGACGCCTCCCGTATATGATAAAGTGCCGCGAAAGCGGCGGTAACGAGCGTGTGCCGGCAGAGGAGGTCATATGAAGATCAACGGTTTGCCGGCTGATGAAAGACCTGTCGAGAAATGTCTTTTCGGCGGGCCGGGCGTTCTTTCGAACGCCGAGCTGTTAGCACTTGTGATCCACGCGGGGACGCCGGAGCGATCTGCCCTGGCACTCGCGGAAGAGCTTCTGGGAAAGCTGGACGGCGGCCTGAGGGGACTGGCCGCGGCGAGCCCGCAGGAGCTCATGGAGACTAAAGGTATCGGGAAGGTGAAGGCCTGCTCGCTCGCCGCGTGCGCCGAGCTGGGCAGAAGGCTCTCAAGGCCCGACACCGCGAATGGTTATGTAATAAAGGGCGCGGACGACGTGGCCTCCCTCCTTATGGAGGAGATGAGGTACGAGAGGAAGGAGCATTTCAAATGCGTACTCCTCGATACCAAAGGCCGCGTGATCACGGTGGAGAACGTTTCCACCGGAGATCTTTCGACCACTCCCGTGCATCCTAGAGAAGTCTTCTCTCCGGCGGTCCGGAAGAGCGCCGCTTCGGTGATATGCGTACACAATCACCCGAGCGGGGATCCCAGGCCGAGCGGAGAGGACATAGCCACCACCGAAAGGCTCATCCAGGCAGGATCCCTCCTGGGGATCAGGGTCCTGGACCATGTGGTCATAGGTGACGGCAGGTATGCAAGCATGCTGAACGAGGGATACCTCTGAACCAGCATTTATCCGTTATCTGTCGGAGGAGGACATGGGTAAGGTATTAGTTATCGCATCCGGAAAAGGCGGTACGGGAAAAACGATGTTCGCCAGCAACCTCGGGGCGACGCTCACGAAGGAAGGAAAGACCTGCGTGGTGATCGACTTTGATCTTGGGCTGAGAAATCTGGATCTGTATTACGGTCTGGAGGACAACGTCGTTTTTGACGTATACGATGTGCTCACGGGCGTCTGCAGGATAAAGCAGGCCCTCATGAGAGACAAGAGATTTCCGGGGCTCTACATCATGGCCGCTTCTCCCGAGAAGAGCAACGGGTATCTGACGCCGCTGCACATGAAGGTCCTCTGCGACAAGCTGGTGCAGCAGTACGATTACGTTATAGTCGACGCGCCGTCCGGGATAGAAGACGGATTCATGATGTCCAGCGCCGGCGCGGACGCCGCAGTCATAGTTGTGACGCCTGATTATTCAGCTATAAGAGACGCTGACAATCTCGACAGGGAACTCCTGTCTCTTGGCATAGAAGACAGATATCTCATCGTGAACAACGTTGACTATGAGCTCGTAAACCAGGGGATGGCCCCGAATCTCGAGGAGATCAGTCAGCTCCTCAAACCGCAGGTGGTAGGCGTGATCCCGCAGGATCAGAACATCCGCATATCCACCAATTTCGGCATTCCCATCGTCTATAAGGAAGGCACATACATTGAGAAGAACTTCCGCAAGATCGCCGGAAGACTGATGAAACTGCTGGAGAAAGACGACGGGAACAGTCCGGCCTGACTGTTATCACGTTATTTTCCGGACTATTGATTGAAAGAAAAGATAGTTTCTAAAGAGGGAGGTGTGCAATGCCACCGGAAGTAAAGACCGTTATATTCTGCCTTATCGCCCTGGTACTGGGGCTTTTGATCGGATACATACTCAGGAAGAATCTCGGTGAGAAGACCATCGGGAGCGCCGAGCAGAAGGCAAAAAACCTGATCCTCGACGCGGAGAAGAGAGCCGATACCATCGAGAAGGAGATAGCTCTTGAAGCGAAGGAAGAAGCTCACCGCATGCGCAGCGACGTTGAGCGCGAGGTGAAAGAGCGCAGAAGCGAGATAAGCCGATCCGAGAGGAGGATCCAGCAGAAGGAAGAATCCATCGACAAGAAGCTGGAGAACATCGAGAAGAAGGAAGAGAACATTTCCCGCCAGCAGCAGGAGATCGCCGCTAAGAAGAAAGAGATAGACAGCTTCCTGGAGAAGAAGATCTCCGAGCTCGAGAAGATCTCCGGGCTCACCGCTGACGAAGCCAAGCAGATCCTTCTGGACGAGATAGAGAAAGACGTGAGGCATGACGCTTCCGTCATGATCCGCGAGATCGAGCAGAAGGCTAAGGAAGAAGCCGAAACAAAAGCAAAGGGAATAATTGTCGGAGCCATCCAGAGATGCGCAGCCGACCAGGTCGCGGAGTCCACAGTCTCAGTGGTGCCCCTCCCCAACGACGAGATGAAAGGCCGCATCATAGGACGTGAAGGCCGCAACATCCGCGCGATAGAGACTCAGACGGGAGTCGACCTGATCATAGACGACACCCCTGAAGCTGTCATAATCTCGGGCTTTGATCCCGTGAGAAGGGAGATCGCGAGAGTAGCTCTCGAGAAGCTCATAACCGACGGCCGCATCCATCCCGCCCGCATTGAGGAGATGGTGAACAAAGCCGAGAAGGAAGTCAACAACATCATCAAGGAAGAGGGAGACAGGGCCACCTTCGAGGTCGGCATCCACAATCTCCACCCCGAACTCAAGAAGCTGCTCGGACGTCTGAGATACAGGACCTCCTACGGGCAGAACGTGCTGAACCACTCCATCGAGGTCGCTCATCTCGCCGGACTCATGGCAGGAGAACTCGGACTCGACGTCAAGCTGGCGAAGAGAGCGGGACTGCTTCACGACATTGGCAAGGCGCTGACCCACG
>JAFWFF010000146.1 GCA_017515765.1 Bacillota bacterium
GAGTTCGGGAAAGTAGCACCGGCGACGGCCTACATCAAAGACGGACAGATCCAGAGGATCCACACGGAGAGCTTCATCAAGTTCTGGGCAGAGAGGATCAAGGCATGAACGAAGACAAGCAGATAACCTGTGACGCGCTGACCATCGCGCTGGCAACCACGAGACAGTTCGATGACCTTCTCCGGCTTGAGTATGTCAAGGGCGAAGACTTTGAGGTGGTCATCCCGCACTTCCGGGGCGGAAGAGGGAGGTCTATCAACGTCCAGTTGGACAGCTGCTGGGCACTCATCAAGGACGTGGTCAATCATCTGGAGGGCTGAAGCAATGAGAAGAAGAGACATCATCAACGAAATCAAACTGTGCCTCATCGGAGCGGGGCTCGGTGCTGCGGTCTTCGGTTCGTTCCTGTTCTTCGGATGCAGGGCGAAAGCGGCATCTATCCGGGACGGAGTGCATTCGCCTGTTTACACCGCTTTGCAGACTATCGATCGCGGAGAGCTTGCCGACATGCGCGGCGCGGATCCGTGGGCGGAGCCGTTGCCTATCAGTCAGGACGAGTTAGACCTTTTGGCGGCTATTGTTTACGCCGAGGCCGGCGACCAAGGCTACCGAGGCATGCAGCTCGTCTGCGACGTCATCCTCAACCGCGTCGCGAGCCCCAGCTGGCCCGGGTCAATATCCGAGGTCGTGTACCAGAGGAATCAATTCAGCCCGGTGTTCGACGGAGGTCTGGACAGGGCATGGGGTCGAGTAACTTCCGAGTGCTATGCGGCATGCCTGCAGGAGCTTCAGGGACCGCGTATCGACTACGGCATCCAATACTTCAGCATGTACGGATGCCAGAACGGTGTCTTCGCGTTCCAGTATCTCGACCACTATTTTGGGTACTGAGCATGTTCAAGGACGATTTTATGAAAGTCATCAACCGGGAGCAGAGCTATTACCGCCTCACGGCAGGGCAGTTAGAGATCCTGTTCAACAAGTGGCAGGGATGGCTGACCCACGTGAAGCAGGGGAGGATAGCTTACCTCAAGGTCGACAAGGACCTCGAGAACGGACTGAAGGCGCTCGGACTTCGTGTGGCACTGGTCCCGATCGACGAGGAACTGGCACCGAGTGATGTTCTGACAGATAAGCAGCATTTCATGAAAGAGTGGGAGCGTGCCTGCAGGCGGCTCCGGAAAGGGGAAACAAAATGAACGAGTACACGATGGAACTGGTGGACCGCTTCGCGGCTCTTCTGGAGGAGAACGCACAGATGAGGGTGCGCCTCGAGGCTCTGGAGAACACGGTCAAGGCGGAGGAGATCCGGGACGCGCTCACCAAGGAGCGGGACAAGGATGAGAGCTGGGTGCGCTTCGACTACACCGGGCGCATCGACACCGAGACCATCAACACCATCATGGGATGGAAGAGGTCGAGAGAGGCCGAGGAGATCATCGAGCGCCTGAAGGAGGAGAAGCATGAAGGATAACTTCGACCTGTATGACGAGGAAGAGAAGCGCCTGGCTAAAGCCGAGAAGGAGCAGCCACACTGCGACTGGTGCGGAGAGGTGATGTGGGAATACTACTTCAAGATCGGAGACGATAAGGTCTGCGACCGCTGCATCGAAGACGCGCGTGAATGGATCTGAAAGGAGAAGAGATGACATTCGAAGAACTGCAGAGAGCAAACGCCCAGATCAGGACGACCA
>JAFWFF010000147.1 GCA_017515765.1 Bacillota bacterium
ACTCGTCCTTGTAGAGGACCTTGCCGTTAGCCTCCTTCAGCACCACTCCGTCGTGGGTCCTGGCGACTATCACGTGGCCTGTTCCGTTGGACGTATTGACGAAGACCTCGGTGTAGATGGCCATCATTTTGAGATCCCAGCGAATCTTTACGTCCACCTTTTCTTTTGCGAAGGTCTCGACGAATTCAGCGTCGTATTCTCCGAGATCCCTCAGGACCTCAAGCCCCAGGTCGGGATTGCCGTACAGCGCTCCGAGGACCGCGGCTTCGGTGACTCCCATGTATTCGGTCCCGGGCGTCGCGACGGAAATGCAGTTCTTGTACGTGTCTCTGTCCAGTATCATCGATATGGACTCGAGCTCACCGCCCACGGCCTTCGCGGCTGCAGCTGCGGCGTAGATCACCTCAAGAGGCCCCGTGCATCCGAGCGCGGGCCTTACGTCAGATCTTAATATCTTCAGAAGTTCAGCGTTTTTTTCCATGTTTGTCAAATGTCGTTTCTCCCGCTCCAGGTGCGGGTATGGCTCCGCGCGCCGGCCGGGCGGATGCCCGGCCGGCAGCGCGGAGGTCGATCGTCAGTTTACCGGTGTCTGATCCTTTGATCAGTGAGCCCAGAGCCTTGTATCGGTCGGGATGGTATCGACTTCCATTCCCTCTTCCGCAGCGGCGAGAAGCGCCTCGACTCCGATCTTCTTGATCGCGAGCGTTACTGCGTAGGGGTTCTTGATGTCGATGAACCGGGCGAGGAACGCGAGGCCCTTTTCTTTGATCTCGGTGCCCTTCTTTACGAGTTCGTCCGCCTTGGCGTCGATCGCGTCAAAGTCGATGGTCTTAAGCACTTCGGGGAGATAGTCCTCGAGCTGCTTGGCCAGGGCGAGCTTCCTTACGAGCTCCTCGTTGGTGACGAGGTCGTCTAAGCCTCTGTCAGCCATTACGGTCACGGCATGTCCGGTCTTGTAGTGGACCTGGCCTGCCATGTCGTAGAGCATGCACATGCAGAGATGCGCGTCGTTCCAGTCGAGGTTCTCATGCTGCCTTCCGAGCTTGTTGCTGAATACCATGGATCCGAATACTCCGTCTCCGTGGACTTTCTTCAGCGCGGAGAGGAATACCAGGCGCTTGTAGGGCGAATGGAACATATCGCCGAAGGAATGAGCGATCTTGGCGCCCATCAGGTCTTCGATGATATATTTCTCGAACAGAGCCATGGCGATGAGTTCGCTCATGTCAGTGGTCTTGTCTCCGTAACCGTCGTCCAGGTTGGAGTGGATCATGGCGCCCTCAGCCTTCTTCTCGGCCATCACCGCGATAGCCTTCATCGTGGCCTGGGCACGTTTCTCAACATCCGGGAACTCCGGATAATCCCAGCCGAAGAACTGGGACATATTGCCCATGGTGGTGACGCCTGCGGACAGTGCCTTGCAGCAGGAGTCGAAGGAGGCCGGCGAACCGATCATATTGTCGCCGAAATGCGGCGTGGAGAACTCAAAGGAGGCTACTTCGTCCCACTCTGCCTGAGTCGGCAGATAGAGGCCGTTCTTCTCCTGGTTGGGATCTCTCATCTCGGGCGGGAAAGCCATTCTGGAATCCAGGGAGACGCCGAATCTGTCGAGCGCGAGGCCTGCATCTTCGAGTCTCTTCTGCATGTCCGCCATCTCCGTCACCATCTTCTCGTTGTTCGGGAAGCAGTAATGGGTATGATAGGTGATCTTTCCTTCAGCTGCGGCTTTTTCCTTATACTCTTTCTCGTTGGCAAATCCGTGAGCCTTGCACCAGGCGGTCTGCGGGATCTTGATGTCCTTCGCTGCGGCGCGGGCTTCATCTATAAAACCGGTTGACACATCACCGAGTGACGTGAGAATATCCTTTGTTGCCTGATCCATTGTCTATTCTCTTCCTTTCTTAGAAAAAGCGCCCTCCGCAGGAACGATCCCCAACAGAGGGCACTGCATGGAATCCTTTGCCAATTAGTCCATTATGATTCCGCCGTTGACGTCGAGGGTCTCACCATTGATGTAGGAGACTCTGTCGTCGCAGAGGAAGCATACTGCTTCGGCGATCTCGGAGAGATGGCCAAGTCTTCTGGCGGGGATCAGCTTGATGGCGTCTTTCCAGCGCTCGCCTGCGAGTACCTGCTTGGACTCTACCCAGCCCGGGGCTACGACGTTGCTGTTGATGTCGTAGTCAGCAAGCTCGAGGGCATAGGAGTTGGACAGGGCGATAACGCCTGCCTTCGCGGCGCCGTATACGGCTACGCCGGCAGACGGGGTCTTGCCGTCGCAGGAGCTGATGCTCACGATCCTGCCGTAGTTGTTCGGGATCATGGACTCTTTTACGACCGCCTGGGTCACGAAGAACATTCCCTTGAGGTTGACGTTGATGGTGAAATCAAAGTATTTCTCATCAGCATCGATCATCGGGGAGGGCGGGAAAGCGCCGGCGTTGTTTACCAGGATGTCGATCTTGCCCTTCTTGGCAATGATGTCTTTAACGGTAGCGTATACAGCGTCAACATTGGTGATGTCGAGCTTTACGCCCATCACGTCGCGGCCCAGCGCGCGAATATCACTATAGACCTCGTTGGTCTCGTCGATCTCAATGTCACAGATAACGATGTCGGCACCATACTCGGCCAGCTTGGTCGCGATGACGGAACCGATTCCGCGGTTTGCTCCGGTTACCAGAGCGACTTTTCCTTCAAAGCTGCAATTCATATCAAAACTCCTTTGTATCGGGCATCTGTATGCCCCTTGTCTGTTTTTGATTGTTTGGTTTTTCTTGGTTTTAGTTTTATGGCGGGCGGTGACCCGCCCGCCATATACTGGTCAGGATATTTCTTTGGTTTTCCTAAGTCGTTTGTTGTTACTCGGCCTTCTTCTCAGCTTTGAAGATACCGAAACCGGTGATCGCGCAGATAAGCACGAAGATCGGGTTGATGTAGCCGAGGGTGTAGAACGGCAGGTAAGAAGTCGTTGCTACGCCCAGTGTGGCTGCGGTGTAAACACCGGAAGTTCCCCAAGGTACCATCGGGCAAACGAGTGTACCGGAGTCTTCGCAGGTACGGGATGTGACGCAGCGGTCGATGCCCATCTCATCATACTTCGGTCCGAATGCACGAGCCGGGATGATCATTGCGAGATACGGGTCAGCAGCTACGAAGGAGAGGACATAACCGGTTACCAGGTGGGTCATGATAAGTCCCACACGGGTCTTGGTGAGGCCTTTGAGTTTCTCCATGATGGCGTCGACCATACCGGTTCTCATGAAGAGACCAGCCATGGAGAGGGACCACAGCATGATGCCGATGGTTCCGTACATAGAGCTCATACCACCACGGGTGATGATCCTGTCGATGTCGGGAAGACCGGTGTTTCCGACGTGGCCGGACATCAGGAAGGTGAGAGCCTGTGCAAGGCTGTGATGCTGGAAGATCATTCCGAACACAGCACCGAGCAGAGCGCAGAGGCCGATGCAGGGGAGTGCCGGGACCTTCAGGATGATCAGGACGATCATCACGATCAGCGGGATCAGCAGAGCAATGTTGAGGTTGTAAGCTCCGGAAAGTCCGTCGATAACGGCCTGGATGGTACCCTCGTCAGCGCCAGCCTGTCCTCTTCCGATGATGAAGAAGATGATCAGGGACACGAGAGTTGCAGGACCGGTCGTGAAGAACATGGACTTAACGTGCTTGTAGAGGTCTGTCTCAGCAACAGCAGCAGCATAGTTGGTGGAGTCGGACATCGGGGACATCTTGTCGCCGAAGAACGCGCCGCATGCAACGCAGCCGGCGGTCATGGCGGGGTTGACGCCAAGGCCGAGGCCAACGCCCATGAACGCAACACCGATGGTTCCCATGGTGGTCCAGGAGGATCCTGTTACCATGGACATGATGCAGCAGATGATGAGGATGGACGGCAGGAACATCGTCGGGCTGAATATCTTCAGGCCGAGTACGATGATCTCAGGAACGGTACCGCAGGCTACCCAGGTACCGACGGTTCCACCGATCAGAAGGATGATGAGCATAACTTCGATAGCAGTCTTTACGCTCTCAACCATGGAATCTCTGAGTTCGGTGAAGGGGATTTTCAGGGCTGCAAGGCCGAAGATCAGCAGAGCGCCGCAGCAGAGCATGAGCGGGATCTGTACGTCCTGTCCGAGGCCGATGATACATCCTGAAAGAATAATGACGCAGATAAGGAACATCAGGATTGCCTGCCCGAAAGAAGCTTTCTTTTCGGGTACAAGTGCCTTCTCTTTACTCATTGTTACCTCCTTAAATAACTAAAACAATTGCAACAAACCGATAAACCAAGAAATAGCCCTAATAATTACAACACGATAGATCGGTGCAATTAAACAAAATATAAAATCGCAGGACGCAGTGATGGTATCACTCCGATGACATCCTACTTGCACTTATATTGTAATTTCCGCAGGCCGAATTGTCAAGCGGATATGAGCATATAAACATGCAGTTTTCTGATAATTTATGATTCTCTGCGGCCCCTTTGATCAGTAATGCGTGAGCGTCCTTCTCACAGCGTTCTCCCAGCCCGCGATGAGAGCCCTTCTCTCCTGGTCGTCCATGTCGGGATCAAATGTCCTGTCCATCTGCCAGTTGTCCCGGACGTCCTCGAGATCTTTCCAGTATCCCGTGGCGAGGCCGGCGAAATAAGCCGCGCCGAGGGACGTCGTCTCGACGCTCCTGGGCCTTACGACCGGGGTGTTGAGTATATCCGCCTGGAACTGCATCAGGAAGTTGTTCGCGGACGCTCCCCCGTCGACCTTCAGCGCCTTAAGGCTCCTGCCCATGTCGGCCTCCATGGCCTTCAGCAGGTCTCGGCACTGGTAGGCGATGGATTCGAGCGCTCCCCTGACCAGGTGGTTTTTGTTCACTCCGCGGGTAATTCCGACGATCGTGCCCCTCGCGTCGGCGTCCCAGTAAGGAGCGCCGAGCCCGACGAACGCCGGAACTATATACACTCCGTTGCTGTTCTTCACGGATAGCGCCATCTCTTCGGAGTCGCCCGCGCTCTTAAGCAGCCCGAGCTCGTCCCTCATCCACTGGATGACCGCGCCGCACACGAACACGGATCCCTCCAGAGCGTAGTTCACCTTTCCGTTGAGGCCCCAGGCGATAGTCGTCAGCAGGCCGTTCTGCGAGAGCACGGGCTCGGTGCCTGTGTTGAGAAGAAGGAAGTTTCCCGTCCCGTAGGTGCTCTTGGCGTCGCCCTGGTCAAAGCATGCCTGCCCGAACAAAGCCGCCTGCTGGTCGCCGGCGGACCCCGCGATCTTTATCGGTCCCGAGAATATGCCCATGGCGGTCTCTCCCACCACTCCGCTGCAGGGCACCGGCGTCGGGAGCATGCACGCGGGGATGTCGAGCAGCTTCAGTATCTCCTCATCCCACTTGAGCTCGTGGATGTTGAAGAGCATGGTCCTCGCGGCGTTTGAATAGTCGGTCACATGGACCTTCCCGCCGGTCAGTTTCCAGATCAGCCAGGTCTCGATCGTTCCGAAGAGGAGTTCTCCCCTTTCCGCCTGTTCCCTCGCGCCTTCGACATGCTCGAGGATCCAGCGGATCTTGGTCCCGCTGAAATAGGGGTCCAGGATGAGGCCGGTCTTTTCGCGGATCATCTCCTCATAGCCCTGTTTTCGCAGATAATCACAGTATTCCGCGGTCCTGCGGCACTGCCAGACTATCGCGTTGTATACCGGCTCGCCTGTCTCTTTGTTCCACACAACAGTCGTCTCGCGCTGGTTGGTTATGCCGATAGCCTCGATGTCCTGATAGTTCAGGCTCGCCTCGAGCATCGCGTCATAGGCCACCGACATCTGGGTGCGCCAGATCTCTTCGGCGTCATGTTCCACCCAGCCCGCCGTGGGGTAGATCTGATGGAACTCCTGCTGGGCGACGGCAACTATCTCGCCCTGCTTTCCGTAGATTATGCATCTCGAGCTCGTGGTGCCCTGATCCAGGGCCATGATGTATTTGTTCATGATCATTCTCCCTTCGGCATATACCAGTATGAATTGAAACCGTGCAGATATGTTCTGGAGCCCTTCGGCATCTGCGTCAGGGCGTTGAAGACGTTGAGATAATCGCCCGCTCCCATGGGAATGGAGAACGCGCCGAGCATCCCGGGGATCTTGAGCGCGGGCACCGGGAAGATCAAAAACAGTATGAACGGTATGAACCCGAAGACCAGGTTCGGGAGCATCGACATGAAGACGAACCTGGCTTTGCTCATGTGCTCCGGCCCTATCACGAAGAGCATACCATGCTTCAGATTGGTATACATATACACGTCTTCCCTGAAGCACACGCCGTGCAGGAACTCGTGCGGCACCAGCATCAGCAGCGCCAGGATCATCCCCGGGAGATTCCACATCTGATACCCGCCGCGCCAGAAAAACAGCGGCAGAGTTATGAAGAACAGCGCCAGGCTTATCCCGTTGGCGATGAGGCCGAGCTTCGCCGAAGTCTCGGGTTCTTTGAACTTCACCGATCCCTCGACGAACTCCCCCGTCGGAAGGCTCGCCGGGTCACCGTCGTATTTCCCCGCGTAGTGAAACGTCATTAAACAAATACCTCCATTATCCTGTTCGAAATGTCTATCCCCTTTTCGGTGATCAAAAGCGCCGAGCGCTCGCCGTCGTTCGTCACCCTGCGTTCCAATGCCCCGCTCCCGAAGAACTCATCGAGTTCAGCCCAGCGGGCCGCGAACGCCTCCTCGGGGCTCATCCCGAACCTCCTGCGGAAATCCGAATACAGTATCCCGCGCGTGAGCCTCAGCCCCGTGAACATATACTCGCTCATGTCGTCGAACGCGCTGTTCACGTGGACCTCGGTCTTCTCGCCGTCCATCATCGTGAACCTGGTTCCGTCGATATATGACGCGGCGGTGTCGCCGATCCCGAGGTATTCGGCCAGGGTCCAGTATTTCAGGTTGTGCCTGCATTCGAATCCGGGCTTGGCGGCGTTGCTGATCTCATAGTGATGATATCCCGCCCTCTTCAGCAAAGCGATCGCGTGATGGTACATCGCGCGGTCCTCCTCGTCCGGGAGCTCCGTGAGCCTCCCCGCCTCGAAAGCCTCGAAGAAGGGCGTCCCCTCCTCCAGCTGCAGGCTGTAGAAGGATATGTGCTCCGGGTCCAGCTCTGCCGCTTTCCTGAGCGTCCGGTCCCACTGTCCGGCTGTCTGCCCGGGTATCCCGAACATAAGGTCTATGTTTATGTTGTCAAAACCGGCTTTGCGCGCTGCCCTGAAGGTGCGCTCCGCCTCCTCCGCGTTATGGATCCTTCCGAGCGCCCTGAGCACCCGGTCGTCAAATGACTGGACTCCGATCGAAAGCCGGTTTATGCCCGCCGCCAGAAATCCCGAGAGCCTTGCGCCGTCCTGTCCCAGAGTCCCGGGGTTTGCCTCCATGCTGATCTCCGCGTCCGGGGTGATGTCGAATCCCGCGCGCAGCGCGGAAAGTATGTCGGAGACATGTTCAGGCTCTAGAAGCGACGGGGTGCCGCCGCCTATGAATATGCTGTCGGCCCGCCGCGGCCCTGAGCCGTCCGGCAGGACGCCGTATTCGGACGCGGTGGCTTTGATCTCCCGGATGATCCGGCTGACGTAAGCGCCAATCTCGCCGCGATCCCCGGGAGGTCTCGAGAAGAACCAGCAGTAGGGGCATTTCCTTACACAAAAGGGGATATGAACATATATCCCCATAGGTTCTGCGCTCCCGGAGCGGCTTGCGGATCTATTTGTCGTCGTCATACTTCAACACAGCCGTGAAGGCTTCCTGCGGCACCTCGACAGTGCCGAACTGCCTCATGCGCTTCTTGCCTTCCTTCTGCTTTTCGAGGAGCTTTTTCTTACGCGAGATGTCGCCGCCGTAGCACTTCGCGATGACGTCCTTGCGGTAAGCCTTGACCGTCTCGCGGGCGATGACCTTCTGGCCGATAGCGGCCTGGATCGGCACCTCGAACTGGTGCATCGGGATGACTTCCTTCAGCTTCTTGCAGACGAACCTGGCGCGGTCGTAAGCTTCGCTCTCGTGGACTATCATGGAGAAAGCGTCGAC
Organism: Bacillota bacterium; assembly: GCA_017515765.1. Classification (GTDB taxonomy): domain Bacteria; phylum Bacillota; class Clostridia; order Peptostreptococcales; family Anaerovoracaceae; genus Eubacterium_B. The sequence continues at coordinate 8,081 of JAFWFF010000147.1, forward strand.
TATCTCCTTATTCAGGAGCACGTCCAGCTTGACCAGATTGGATTTCTCATAACGCGCGAACTCGTAGTCCAGGGAGCCGTAGCCCCTCGTCTTGGACTTGAGGGCGTCAAAGAAATCGTAGATGACCTCGTTCAGCGGGAGCTCGTAGTGCAGGGTGACCCTGTCTTTGGTCACGTATTCCATGTGGAGCATGGTGCCGCGTCTCTTCTGGCAAAGCTCCATGATCGAGCCGACGTATTCCTTCGGTATCATGATGTCGGCCTTGACGACCGGCTCCTCGATACGGTCTATCTCTATGGGGTTGGGCAGGTTGGTCGGGTTCTGGATCATCCTGACCTCGCCGTCCGTCATTACTACTTTATACAGCACGCTCGGAGAAGTGGTGACCACCGAGAGGTCGAACTCCCTCTCCAGGCGCTCCACTATGATCTCCATGTGCAGGAGTCCCAGGAATCCGCAGCGGAAGCCGAAGCCCAGGGCCGTCGACGTCTCTGGCTCGAACTCGAAGGCCGCGTCGTTCACCTGGAGCTTCTCCAGCGCGTCCTTGACAGGCTCGTATTTCTCGCCTTCGGCCGGATAGATGCCGCAGAAGACCATGGACTGGACCTTCTTGTAGCCCGGGAGAGCCTTTTCCGCGGGCCTCGCGTCGAGGGTGATGGTATCGCCCACCCTGGCGTCCTTCACCTGCTTGATGCTCGCGCAGATGTATCCGACCTCGCCGGCGCGGAGCTGCTTGACCGGAACGTGCCCCGGAGCCATGACTCCGACCTCGGTGACGTCGTATCTCTTGCCGGTGTTCATCAGGCGGATCGTGTCGCCGACTTTGACCGCGCCGTCGAACACTCTCGTGTAGATCACGACGCCCTTGTAGTTGTCGTAGACGGAGTCGAAGATCAAAGCCTTTAGCGGCGCTTCGGGATCGCCCGACGGCGCCGGGATGGTCTTCACGATCGCCTCGAGCAGCTCGTCGATGCCGATGCCCTCCTTTGCGGAGACGAGCGGAGCTTCGGACGCGTCGATACCGATCATCTCCTCGATCTCCTCGCGGGTCTCCTCCGGACGGGCGCTGGCCAGATCGATCTTGTTCAGGACCGGCAGGATCTCCAGGTCCTCGTCCACCGCCAGATAGACGTTCGCCATTGTCTGGGCCTCCACGCCCTGGGTCGCGTCCACGACAAGGACGGCGCCCTCGCAGGCCGCAAGGCTCCTGGACACCTCGTAATTGAAGTCCACATGGCCCGGCGTGTCGATCAGGTTGAATATGTATTCGTTCCCGTCCTGAGACTTGAAGACCAGCCTGGTGGTCTGGAGCTTGATGGTTATTCCCCTCTCGCGCTCCAGATCCATATTGTCCAGGAACTG
>JAFWFF010000148.1 GCA_017515765.1 Bacillota bacterium
AGATTGAATTGGAACTTGACAGAATAAAGCTGCTGAAAGAGAGGATAAAACCATTTGATGAGTCATTATTGGCAGAGCCCCTGGCATGTCAGCCAGGCCGTAAAGGAAAGGGGATCATCTATTCAGAGAAGAGCCATATCGTGAATGGCAGGCGGGAGCGGACCCGCAAGCGGTTGGGGACTGCGGACGATCCGCATGTCAGGGCGGTCGCGGAGGCAAAATATCTGGACAGGCTGCGGAGGAATCTGGAGGAAAACGGGGCGCTGCTTGAGAAGATGCTTAAGAAATACAGGCCGTACGGCAGGGAGAACATAATCGGGCAGCTGCCGGCGGTCTACGGGAGGACGATCATCGGGGACGCGCCGGTCAGGATCCTGGACGCCCCGGCAGGCAGAGAGTGGATGGAAACGCCGAAACACCACAATCCGAGGGAGTTCGCGAGCAAAAGCTTCGCTGTCGACGGGACGCCTGTGCGGTCGAAGAACGAGGCACTCATTTACAATATTTACATGGGATACGGTGTGCCGGTCAGGTACGAGGATCTGGCGGTCCTGAGGGACGCGTCGGGGAGAAAGGCCGAGGTGTATACGGATTTTTCGATACTGGCCTCGGACGGGAGGATCCTGAGGCACGAGCATTTCGGGATGCTCGACATACCGCAGTACAGGGAGCGGAGTTTAGAAAAGCTGGCGCTTTATCTGGACAACGGATATGTGCTTTGGGAGGATCTGTTCATCACGGTGGACGGGCCGAATCACAGTATCGACACAGAGGCGGTAGACGGGATGATAAGGGCTTTCGTCCTGCCAAAGATATGAGCTGCCGCGCAGTGACAAGAGGGCCGGCGACAAGAGAGACGGTGATAAGAGGCGCGGCAGGCCGTCAGGCCGCGCAGTGAAACAGCCGGGCGCTCACATGCCCGGCTGTTTCGGAGAGATAATGGAGAATCGCGCGCGGTCGGGACCCGGGTGCGGTGATGAGGCCGGACCCGGGCTTGGATGGAGAGGCATGACCGCGCTTCCTGCGGAAGACCGTGCGCCGGCGCACCGATGCCGTAATCGGAGTAAATGGCGTGCGGGGCGCGCAGGCGGGCCCGGCAGGGCCCGGAATGGAGCTGCCGCAGGCTATTCGATGAAGTCGATGTTTTTGACGACGACTTTGTCGAGGCCGTCGGCTGAGGGGTGGGAGCCTTCTTTGGTCATCTTCTGGATGGCGCGGATCTTCAGGGGCAGGGTGAAGAGGCTGATGAAGCCGGTCGCGTCGCCCTGGGTGTAGACGTCGTCTTTTCCGAAGGTGACGAACTCCTCGCTGTAGAGGGAGTTGTCGGACTGCTCGCGATCGGGAGAGCCTGGCCTTTGTAGAGCTTCATCTTGACGGTGCCGGTGACGAGCTCCTGGGTCTTGTCGACGAAGGCGGCGATCGCCTCGCGGAGCGGGGTATACCAGAGGCCGTCGTAGACGAGCTCGGAGTATTTCAGCGCGAGCTGTTTCTTGAAATGCATGGTGTCGCGGTCGAGGATGAGCTTCTCGAGGTCGGCGTGGGCCTTGAACAAAACCGTGCCGCCCGGAGTCTCGTAGACGCCTCTGGACTTCATTCCGACAAGACGGTTCTCGATGATGTCGATCGTGCCGATGCCGTTGGCGGACGCGAGAGCGTTGAGCTTGAGCAAAAGGTCGATCGGGCCTAGTTTCTCGCCGTCGATGCTGACGGGGATGCCCTTCTCAAAACCGATGTCGATCACTGTCGGGACGTCGGGCGCCTGCTCGGGAGTGACGGAAAGTACGTGGATGTCGTCCTTGTGGACGTTCCACGGGTTCTCGAGATTGCCTCCTTCGTGGCTGATGTGCCAGATGTTCTCGTCGCGCGAATATATCTTTTCAGCGGACTGGCTGATCGGGATCCCTTTTGATCTCGAGTATTCGAGGAGGTCTTCTCTCCCTCGGAATTTCCAATTGTCCTGTCTCCAAGGAGCGATGATTTAATGGAGGGGTCAATTGCTTTGATCGCGGCTTCGAAACGCACCTGGTCGTTGCCTTTGCCGGTGCAGCCGTGACAGATGTAGTAAGCGCCTTCCTTATGGGCGACGTCGACGATGGCTTTGGCCTGTACGGGTCTCGCCATGGAGGTGCCGAGGAGGTAGTCGTCCTCGTAGATCGCGCCGGCTTTCAGGGACGGCCAGATGTAGTCGGTGATGAACTCCTCGCGGATGTCGAGGATGTAGGATCTCGACGCTCCGGAAAGGATAGCCTTCGACTTGATGAAATCAAAGTCTTCCTTCTGGCCGACGTTGCAGCAGCAGGCGATGACGTCAAAGTAGTAGTTCTCCTTCAGCC
>JAFWFF010000149.1 GCA_017515765.1 Bacillota bacterium
CATGGAAATACGCATGTCCGGTGCGCGCGGCGACCACCGATTCGTAGGGTCTTAGCGCCGCCGCCATCGTGGTTATATTGCAGGGTGTCCCGCCCACCATCATATGGACCGAGCAGTCGTCACGCCCGATGAGTTCGCGGACCATTTCCTGCGCCTTCTCGCAGTGCCTGTCCAGGCCGTACCCGTCGGTATGCTCGAGATTCGTTTTGACAAGGGCTTCCATTACGCGGGGATGCGCCCCCTGGCTGTAGTCAGAGCGGAAATATATCATATCTGTCCTCCGTTTGCCTTCCGGTTTGTGAAGTTTGCCCCTTAATTGTACACATTTTTTTGCGTCAAAGCAATTCTACGTCCTTGATACGGGGAGTTTTTTACTTTATACTTTTAATTAATGGCGAAAGCCTTTGATGTTTAGCGAATCACAGGAGGAACAAATGAACAAAAGAATACTTGCCGTGCTCCTCGCGCTGGTGATGGTGATCGGTATCACCGTATGCGGAAAGATCGATATCAGCGGGGGCGGCACGAAGGATATCACCCTGCTGGTGCGCGGGAATCTCGACGCTGTTTACCCCGGCACCTTTGATCCGGACTACCTGGAGCTCGTCGGCACCGACGAAGCCACCGCGGAAGCCGACTACGTAGCCGGCCTTGAGAGCGAAGCTGAGTATTTCTGCTACTACTTCGGCATCATCGACTCCACCTTTGGCGAAGACTTCAGCGACATCCCCGAGGATCTCCAGAAAGAACTCGTACAGCTCTACCGCGACATCTACTCCAAGTCCCGCTACGAGTGCAAAGAAGCCGTCGAGCAGGAAGACGGCAACTACACCGTCCAGGTCCTCATCGACCCGATCGACGTGATCCAGACCTGCTATGACATGATCGTCAGCGACAGCTACCAGCCCTGGAACGACTTCAACACCAAATACAACGACGCTGACCTCAGCGACCCCGCAGTCAACGCCGAATACATCCGCGAGAAGGCCAGAATGGCTATCGACCTCGTCAACTCCCAGCTCCCGAATCTGGGCTACCAGGATCAGAAGTCCCTTTCCGTCCAGGTCCAGAAGGACGAAGAAGGCTACTATTCCATCAACAGTGACGACTGGACGATGATCGACCTCTACATGGTCACCTATCCATGATGCGCCTCATCTGAAGCACTGAAGCACGCCGCCCCTTATGGGGCGGTTTTCCTTTGCTTTTTACGACCGCGCGTTTCCAGGCGGTTCTTCACTCGCCGCAATCCCGTTCCGGCTGTTGTCCAAGCGCCGTGATCCCGTTCAGATGGTGGAATTGCCCATTGAAATGCGATTCCGCCGTGGAATCCGCGTTTAATTCCGTTTTCCCCTCCTACAGGCCGCTCATTTCTCAGATTTTCGAGTGGAATCACATTAAAAAAGCGATTCCGCCGTGGAATCGCAAAAAAGACGGCCAAACCACTCGCACCGGCATCAAAAAAGACCTGCCGCAGGCAGGTCTTCATGAATAGCTTTGCTCGCCGGCCGCCCGGAGCAGCTTCAGTTCTTCAGGCTCTGCAGCGGCGCGGGGATCCTGCCTCCGCGCTCGACGAAGATGTTCGGGGCGATGCGACTTATGGGCATTACGGGGCCGGAGCCGAGCAGGCCGCCAAAGTCGAGGTCTTCGCCTACGCCTTTGCCGATGGCGGGTATCACTCGGACGGCTGGGGTCTTGGAGTTCACCATGCCGATCGCGGCTTCGTCGGCGATAAGGGCAGAGATCACCTCGGCAGTGGTGTCGCCGGGAAGTACTATCATATCGAGTCCGACCGAGCACACAGCGGTCATGGCTTCGAGCTTCTCTATCGTGAGGGCGCCTTCTCTGGCGGCGGAGATCATTCCCTCGTCCTCCGATACCGGGATGAACGCGCCTGACAGGCCTCCGACGCTGGACGAAGCCATGAGGCCTCCTTTCTTTACTGCGTCGTTCAGCAAAGCGAGCGCCGCCGTCGTTCCGCAGCCGCCGCATTTTTCTATGCCCATCTCTTCGATAATGTGGGCCACAGAGTCCCCTATCGCAGGAGTCGGGGCAAGCGAAAGATCCACTATCCCGAATTCCGCGCCGAGCATATCAGCTGCCTCGCGGCCGATCAGCTGGCCGACCCTGGTGATCTTGAAGGCGGTCTTTTTGATCTGCTCCGCGACCTCGTCGAGGGGAGCGTCCTTCGGCATGCCGGCAAGTACCGAGCGCACCACGCCCGGGCCTGAGACGCCCGTGCTCACCGCAACGTCAGCGTTTCCTATGCCGTGGAAAGCGCCTGCCATGAACGGGTTGTCCTCCACCGCGTTGCAGAAGACGACCAGCTTGGCGCAGCCGATGCAGTTGCGCTCTTTGGTCAGCTCTGCAGCGCGGACCACAGTCTTGCCCATCAGCCGGACCGCGTCCATGTTGATGCCTGCTTTGGTCGAGCCGATGTTCACGGACGAGCAGACCAGGTCGGTCGAGGCGAGCGCCTCGGGGATCGCGTTGATCAGTTCCAGGTCGCCCGCGCTGAACCCCCTGTGGACCAAAGCGGAGAATCCGCCGATGAAGTCCACGCCGACTGTCTTCGCGATATCGTCAAGCGCGAGCGCGTATTTCACCGGATCGCCGCCCGAGACCCCGCATAGTATAGATATCGGAGTGACCGAGATCCTTTTGTTAACGATCGGGATGCCGTATTTGCTTTCCAGCGCCCAGCCGGTCGAAACAAGGTCCTCGGCATAGCGCAGGATCTTTTCGCGGATCTTGCGGCAGGAAGCGTCTATGTCAGAATCCGCGCAGTCGAGCAGCGAGATCCCCATGGTTATGGTCCTGATGTCCAGATTTTCGTTCTGGATCATGTTGACCGTTTCCATTATGTTATCTATCGTCAGCATGATTTCCTCCGTAATGGTCTTTCATCAGGATCAAATGGTATGCATCGCGTTGAATATATTCTCGTGCATGACGTGTATGTTCATTTCCGGGAATCTGCTCTCTATCCTGTTCTCAAGCTCGTCCAGGCTGATGTCCAGTCCCCTTATGTCGATGATCATCGTCATTGTAAAGAAGCCGTCCATTACGGTCTGATTGACGTTGATGACGTTCCCCTCTGCCTCAGCAACCTCCGTCGCCGCCCCTGCGAGTATGCCTACGCGGTCCTTCCCGACTATGGTGATGACCGCCCGTTCTATCTCGTTCATGTGAAACTCCTTCCTGAAGCAAGTTCGTCGAATTATCTTGAATTATATCAAAAAAAAGGCAAATGCGAAACAGCGCCCTCGCTGGAATATATTGACTTATTTCCATAATGGCCAGGATAACCATTACTTTTGACCGCAAGGTCATCAGGGTGACTATCACCATTAAAAAAGCCGGCGCCTCATTGCGAGGCGCCGTTTCTGTCATTCAACTCATATTTTTTACTGAGCGGTTCCTGCGATCTTCCCTGCTGTCGCGTCGGAGATCACGCCTGTTCCGCCCATGATCAAAAGCCTGAAAGCTTCTCTCTCGGAGAAGTACTTCACTGCATGGTCGCACGTGGTGTCGATCACCAGGATGAGCGGCGCATCGTATGCAGTCGCGATCGGCCCGCCTGACAGGCCGTCCGGGAAATTCTTACCGTTGGCGATTACTACGCTTTCCACAGTCTTCGGGAAGAGTTCCTCAGCGACCGCGATGGATGTGGCGTAGCGGTTGCTGCCCGCGAGCCTTTTGATCGAGCCGTAACCCTTGACCGCGTCTTCGATGCTCTGCGACACCGCTCCGGTCCCGCCGATGATGTAGATATTTCCGGACGTGGTCTTCGCATTCACATCCAGATACACCTTCTGGTCCGCCGTGAGGGCCTGTCCTACCAGGAAGATCGGCTTCTTTGCCGCAGACGCGGAGAGCGCATCCGCGAATCCCTTTCCGCTCGCGATCAAAAGGTCCTCGCCCTCAATACCGGCCTCCCTGAGAACCTCTATGTTGGTGCCGTAACGGTTGGAGCCTGCGAGTCGCTTGACTGTGCCTTTTATATTCTGATCAAGGGATGTCGGAACCGCCCCCGGGCCTCCGACGATATACGCGGTCCCTCCGGGTGCGAGGTTGGCATTGATATAGTCCGCAACCATCGCTATTGTTCCGCTGTTCACAAGCAGTATCGGCCCGTTCTTCTTATACGCCAGATAGCTGGCGGAGAGTGCGTCTGGGAAGTCCGCGCCGCTGGCAACGATAATGCTGTCCAGCTTCTCGACACCGTTCTTCTCTTTAAAGTGATTTGCCGCTTCGATGGCCGTCAGGTAGCGGTTTGAGCCGGCGATGCGGATGATTATCTGCTCATCAGGTCTATCGAGTTTCGGGATGACCTCAGTATAAGTATGAGTCGCGTCACGCCTGCAAGTATGGAAGAGTTCGCCTTCTTCCGTGTACGTGGGCTCCTTTGTCACGACGCCCTCATCCCAGTCATGGCCAAGAGCGGGAATGGTTTCAGTCACCATGTCACCGCATACTGAGCATGTCTTTCCTTTTGAACCCTCTTCAGTGCACGCCGCTTCCTTTGTTACGGCCCACTCTCCGTAGCTGTGACCCGCTGCCGGTATCACCGTGCTGTCTTTTACCGCGTCACAGTTCTTGCAATGGATAGATCTGCTTCCATCTTCTGTACAAGTCGCAGCCTTATCTATGGTGAACTCGTCTTCCCAGTCATGGCCGTTCGGATCCAGGTTTCGCGACTCTACGAACGAACAAATCTCACATTTACGCTGTTCGATGCCGGATCCTTCGCAGGTGCTCGGTGTTAATACCGTCCATTCACCGAAGCTGTGGCCGGCCGCAGGGATCGCCGTAACATCCGTCACCGCGTCGCAGTTCGCGCAATGCCTGGACTTTGATCCCTCTGCAGTGCAGGTCGCAGGCTTATCAACTGTAAAAACTTCAGAGAACGTGTGTCCCTTGGCCGGGATCACTTCTGTGACCTTGTCTCCGCATACGCTGCAGACCTTTTCTTTTGATCCATCGGTCGTGCATGTCGCTTCGGCTGTCACCGTCCACTCGCCATAGGTGTGGTCAGTCTTGGGTATGGCCGTAACGTCTGTCACCGCATCACAGTTCGCGCAATGCCTGGACTTTGATCCTTCCGCCGTGCATGTCGCAGGCCTATCTACTGTGAACTCGTCTTCCCAGTCATGGCCGTTCGGATCCAGATCACGTGACTCTGCAAACGAACAAATCTCACATTTGCGCTGCTCAAGGCCGTATCCTTCACAGGTGCTCGGTGTTACCACTGTCCATTCACCAAAGCTGTGACCGTTAGCCGTGATCACTTCAGCGACCTTGTCTCCGCACACGCTGCAGACCTTCTCTTTCGACCCTTCTTCTGTGCACGTCGCTTCGGCTGTTACTGTCCATTCGCCATAGGTGTGGTCTGTCTTGGGTATGGCAGTAACGTCCGTCACCGCGTCACAGTTCTTACAGTGGATAGATCTGCTTCCATCTTCTGTGCATGTTGCAGCCTTGTCTATAGTGTACTCATCTTCCCAGTCATGGCCGTTCGGATCAAGATCACGTGACTCTGCAAACGAACAAATCTCACATTTGCGCTGCTCGAGGCCGGATCCTTCGCAGGTGCTTGGCGTTACCACTGTCCATTCACCAAAGCTGTGACCGTTAGCCGGGATCACTTCAGTAATCTTGTCTCCGCAAACGCTGCAGACCTTTTCTTTTGATCCATCGGTCGTGCAGGTTGCTTCGGTTGTCACTGTCCACTCGCCATATGTATGATCGGTCTTGGGTACGGTGGTAACGTCCGTCACAACATCGCAATACACACAATGTCGGGACTTTGATCCTTCCTCGATGCAGTTGGGCTCTGTATCCACCGTGAATTCGTCACCAAAAACATGATCTGTTGCAGAATAATGTACATACGTACCGCTAGGTCGGTGACTAAGCGCATTCCATTGTTTCTGGGTTCCTCCATAGAAGATGTATTTAACATTGTCGCAGTAAAGAAACGCATTGGTCCCGATGCTCGTTACACTATCCGGGATAGTGATGCTTGTCAGGCCTGTGCAGTTATCAAACGCAGAGCTTCTGATGCTCGTTACACTTTCCGGGATAGTGATGCTTGTTAGGCTCGTACAGCCCATAAATGCTCTGTCATAGATGATCTTTACGCTATCCGGGATAGTGACGCTTGTTAGGCTTGTGCAATGTTCAAACAAAGAGCCTTCGATGCACGTTACGCTATCCGGGATAGTGACGCTTGTTAGTCTCGTGCAGGATTGAAACACGCCGGACCCTAACCACGTTACGCTATTCGGAATAACGATGCTTGTTAGGTTGCATTGAGAAAACGCGTGGCTCCCGATGCTCGTTACGCTATCCGGAATAGTGATGCTTTTTAGACCCACACACCACCAAAAAGCATAGGGTTCGATGCTCGTTACGCTATCCGGGATAGTGATGCTTGTTAGACCAGAGCACTCATGAAACGCACCTTGTCCAATGATCGTTACGCTATGTGGGATAGTGACGCTTGTTAGGTCGCAGAGAGCAAACGTGTATTTACCGATTTTTGTGACCCCATCCCTTATTACGACCTTTTTGACCGACCGGCGGTCAGAATACCAAGGGGAATCGCCCTCATCATAATCCTCCATCGGGCCTTCTCCGCTGATCGTAAGGACCCCAGTAACGTCCAACTCCCATGTCACGTTCGCTCCGCACGTTCCGCTTGCTATTATTTCCGAAGCATAGGCTGCGTCGGGTATCAAAATGAGTTCAGAGAACAACAGAAAAACAGCAATGATGACCGCGATAAGTCTTCTTCCGGATGTCTTAATTGGTAAATTTGAATTGTTCATGAGCGCACTCCAATTATTGTTTTTTACTATGCTTCTATTCGCTATTTCTTCTTCCGCTTCTGCGGCAGCGGGTTGATCAGGGCTGATGACTATCAATGTTTTGTCTTGAATACAACCGCTTTTATATACATTACAAGTATAGTCGTGATACGAAAAGCTGTCAACTTACGACTCACCACATATGGTTTCCGCAGCGGCGGCAGAAACGTTCCGAAATAAAAAGACGGACTTTTGCACGGAGCTTCGGACTCTGCCGCAGGCAGCTTGTCCGAACTCCCAAAAGTCCGTTTTTGTTGAGGTCAACGTTTCCCGCCGCGGGGACCGCAGGCGGGAGCGCTAATGTCCGGGGAGACTTACTTCTCCACGATCAGGGATGTTCCCATGCCGCCGCCTATGCACAGGGTGGCAAGGCCCTTGTTGACGTCGTCTCTCTTCAGCATCTCATAGATCAGGGTTACCAGGATACGGCATCCGGAAGCTCCGATCGGGTGGCCAAGGGCGATGGCTCCGCCGTTGACGTTGGTCTTCTCGGGATCGAGGCCGAGCTCTTTTCTGACAGCCAGGGACTGGGCAGCAAAGGCTTCGTTGGCTTCTACGAGGTCGATGTCGTCGATGGTCAGGCCGGCTCTCTCAAGAGCTTTTCTGGTCGCGGGAACAGGTCCTACTCCCATGATGGAGGGATCAACGCCGCCGGAAGCGTAGCTTACGATCTTGACGAGGGGCTTGATGCCGAGCTCGGCAGCCTTCTCAGCGCTCATGACGACTACGGCAGCGCCGGAGTCATTGATGCCGGAAGCGTTGGCTGCGGTAACTACGCCGCCGTCCTTCTTGAAGGCGGGTTTGAGTCTCGCGACCTTTTCCATGGAGGATCCTCTGGTGAGGTGCTCGTCTCTCGCGAATACGATGGGATCGCCCTTCCTCTGCGGAATGGTCACGGGAACGATCTCCTCGTCGAATCTGCCTGAATCGACAGCAGTTTCAGCTCTCTGCTGGGAGATGACGGAGAACTCGTCCAGTTCTTCTCTGGTGATACCCCACTGCTCTGCTACGTTCTCAGCGGTGATACCCATGTGATATCCGTTGAATGCGTCCCAAAGTCCGTCGTTTACCATCATGTCGACCATCTTGGCGTCGAACATTCTGGCTCCCCATCTTGCGGAAGGAACTGCATATCCGGTAGCGGACATGTTCTCAGCACCGCCTGCTACGATGATGTCGGCGTCGCCGGCTTTGATGATCTGGGCGGCGAGCTCAACTGCTCTCAGACCGGAACCGCAGACTTTGTTGATCGTCATCGTCGGAACTTCGACAGGAACGCCAGCGTCCAGAGACATCTGTCTGGAAACGTTCTGTCCGAGTCCGCCCTGGAGCACGCATCCCATGATGACTTCGTCAACCATTCTGGGATCAACGCCTGCTCTCTCAAGGGCAGCCTTGATGACGATAGCGCCGAGTCTCCTGGTCGGGACGTCTTTGAGGGCGCCGCCGAATTTGCCGATAGGTGTTCTTACAGCGCTGGCAATTACAACTTCTCTCATGAATCAATACCTCCTGATTTGAATAGAATATGATTAAATCGCTCTTTATGAAACGAATTTAAAGACGTATCTCTCTTCCATGTGGTCGGGCTTGAGAGCTTCCTTGGCCTACCTGAGGTTCGGCAGCCCCATGTCCTCTTCCCGGTTCACATAGATCACGCTCTCCGGCAGGGCTTTGCAGAATTCTCTGCAGACCAGCTGGTAGAGCCCGCGGTACGAGCTGTTCGCCTTCTCGAAATGCTCGGCCGCCATCTCACCGGAGATCAGTTCTCCGAGAGCAAAGGCTTCGAGCCGGCCTCCTATGAATACCGCCGCCGAGTAGACCTCCTCCGAGCCCGCCATGTCGATCATATTGTTCAGGGCGTTATGCTCTTCCTCCAGGTCGTCGACCTCGTCCGGGTCGTTCTCCTTAAGCTCTTTTATCCGGTCGGAAAGCTCCAGTATCTCCTGCTTCATTCCCGGGACGACGGGCCTCACCTCGTACTCATAGCTCCTGAGGAAGAAATTGAGGTGGTTCTTTTTCTTGTGGAGCGCGCGTCCGGACAGGTCGATCAGCTTGTCCTTCAGATACACGTACTCGTCCGCGTAGGGTATCCTGACAAGCTCGCCTTCGCTTCCGACAGCCTCGCGCATCACGTCAGCGAGGTGCGCAGGGATGTTCCTCACCGTCAGCGGAAGGCCTTCCTGTTCGAATCTCCGCCTGCACTCCAGGAGCGCCCTGCGGAGCCTCTCCGGGTCGTAAGTACCGTCTTTGGTCAAAGGTATCGACATCGCCGGGCCGTAGCGGGCGTTCTCCCCGGTCATGCAGTAGACCATGCAGAGGTAACCCTCTATGACGTCCCAGCAGATCTCGTAGTCGTCCTTCCAGATGTATGTGGCGAGGAACGTATAGCTCGCTCCCCTGTAGTCGAACCCCGCGAAATATTCTCTCAGGATCCGCTCGTCTTCTTTGGTCAGTTCGCTGATGCGGTGACCGAATGAATTCATATCTTAACGCTCCAGTTGTCCAGTATCTTAAGCCCGTCTTCGTCGGTATAGTCGAATCTCAGCGTCGTCAGCGTCGCGTAGTCCATGTGGTTCGGCTATATCGATCCGCTCTCCCAGATGTTTGTAGTCAGGCGGCTCGCCGACGATCATGTATGAATGCCCGGCCTTCCAGACTATGTGGTCATCAAAGTATCCGGGACCGAGCCTCGCGACCCTCACTCCCTTAATCTCCTCCGGCGGAAGATCCGGGGTGTTTATGTTCAGCATCACGTTTGCCGGAAGATCCGACAGCACTTGCTCCATAGTGTCCACAGCGAGCTTCGAAGCAGCCTCGAAATGCGAGGCGTCGTGGTTGTTCACTGAGACCGCCACTGCGTGGATCCCCGCGAGAGAAGCCTCCATGGCCGCCCCGACCGTCCCCGAATAAAGGGTGTCCGTGCCGAGGTTGCTGCCTTTGTTGATCCCCGAGTAAACTATGTCTATATCTATCCCGCGCTCCCTGCAGAACTGCAGCCCGACCTTGGTGCAGTCCGCCGGCGTTCCCAGCACTCTCCAGGCGAGCTCAGCTCCGGGATAGTCAGTCTCGATGATCTTAAACGCTGTGGAAAGCGTGATCGAATGGCTCTTACCGCTCTGCTGCGTATCCGGCGCGCAGACATACACACTGCCTTTCTGCGCGAGCGCTTCGGCAAGGGCCCTGAGTCCTTCGGAGTCTATTCCGTCATCGTTCACCAGGAGGATGTTTCTCAATACTTCATTACCTTTCCGATCGGCTCGTTGATGACGAGCGTCGCGTGTCTGTCGTAAGGCGTCGGCGTCTTGTTGATCAGGACCAGGTGCTTCCCGCGGAAATAGTGGATGAGGCCTGCCGCGGGATAGACCGCGAGAGAAGTCCCACCGATGATCAAAGTGTCCGCGCTGCTTATCGCGTTCACCGCAGCGCTGACAACGTCGTCGTCAAGCATCTCCCCGTAGAGCACGACGTCGGGCTTCACCCTTCCGCCGCAGCCTTCGCAGTCGCAGTAAGGCACTCCATTCCTGCAGTGGCTCTCGTCCATCACATAGTCGAGATCAAAGAATTTGCCGCACTTCTCGCAGTAGTTCCTGAGCACGCTTCCGTGAAGCTCATGGACCGTCCTGCTCCCGGCCTTCTGATGAAGGCCGTCGATGTTCTGAGTAACGACAGCCTTGACCTTGCCCTCCTGCTCAAGCTTCGCCAGCGCCTTATGAGCGTCGTTCGGCTCGACGTCGGGGTATATGAGGTTTTCCTTGTAATACTTGAAGAAAAGCTCGGGGTGTCCGTAATAGAATGTATCCGAAAGCATGGTCTCCGGCGCGTAGCCGTAGACCTGGCGCGCATGATAAAGCCCGGTCTCCGAGCGGAAATCCGGAATGCCGCTCTCGGTGGAGACCCCCGCGCCGCCGAAAAAGACTATTCTGCTGCTGTCGTCGATCACACGTTTCAGTCTTTCATCCATAGCAAAAATATTCTACCATAAAAAACCGCTCTTGTTAATTGCATTATTTGGACGCAGTTTGCCATATTTCGGGTGTTTTTTTGCGAACCGCATTATACTCGCCCGCGATTCGTGATATGATTATTTAACAAAACAGCGGAGGTCTTTTGATGAATAACGGAAAAAAAGCTTTGGTGCTGAGCGGCGGCGGGTCGAGAGGCGCCTATCAGATAGGAGCGTGGCGCGCCCTTGAAGAACTGGGCATGAGATTCGACATGGTCGTCGGAGTATCAGTCGGCGCGCTCAACGGGGCGATGGTAGCCCAGAAGGAACAGGTCCTCGCGGAGCATCTATGGAGACAGCTCGAGACGGACGACATCTTTGACGTGTCATCCACAGCCAAGTTTGAAGACTTTGCCGCAGAGATGATCAAACAGGGCGGCGCGGGCTCTCACGGCCTGCAGACCGTAGTCGCCCAGTACATCGACGACGCGCAGATCCGTGCGTCGGATGTGGATTTCGGGCTCCACACCATAGAGCTTCCCTCCCTTAAATCCCACTATCTCTGGAAAGACGACATACCGGAGGGAAAGATAGGCGACTTCGTCATCGCGAGCGCCTCTGCCTTCCCGATGGTCCAGTCCTACCGCATCGACGGGAAAGACTATATCGACGGCGGCTACGACAACGTGATGCCTATCCACATGGCCGTGGAGCACGGTGCGAC
The DNA here is from genome assembly GCA_017515765.1 of Bacillota bacterium. GTDB lineage: Bacteria > Bacillota > Clostridia > Peptostreptococcales > Anaerovoracaceae > Eubacterium_B. The sequence continues at coordinate 11,543 of JAFWFF010000149.1, forward strand.
GTCAGTGGTCGCGATATACCTCAAGGCCGCAGGCCGCTTTGACAAGAAGGAGCTCACCTGCTGCGACGACATCACCCTTATCCAACCGAACTACGACCTGGGCAATTTTCTGCTGTTCGACAAGGCCAACACGAGCCGCATGCTAAGGCTGGGCTATATGGATGCGATGAAGGCCTTTGACGTGTTCGACGGCGAGTACTTCACGTTCGTCAAAGGCGATTTTGACAAGCGCCTGGTCAGACAGGCCGACACCGCCGGCAGGATATTCGAGCTCGACCCCCTCATCCTCTACCGCCGCAGGACGTTCATGGACGCCCTGCTCGAAGAGGTACGCCTGACCGAGAGCCAGATGGAGAACGCCTTTAAAGACCTCGACATCCGCTCTTTCAAGCCCGCAGAGCTCTTAAAACAGGTCAACACGAAGACCGCGGCAGTCCTCCTGGCGCGCGAGATCAAAGGCGGCCTCTCCGGCAAGCTTCTCGATTCGCGCTACGCCCCCAGGATCCTCCGCGAGCCGCTCGCCGCGGCCCGCTTCCTGGTCAGGACCCGCATCATCTGAACCCGGCGGCGTCCCATCCCAACGGCGAAGTATTTTTCGCCAAGAACGAGGAAACAAAAAGGCTCACGAGCGGAGCTTACTTGAGTACGTGAGCACGTGAGCCTTTTGGTTGACAAAGTTATTGGCGAAAAAGACGAGCCGTTACTCGATTATTTCGGTAACTACGCCGGAACCAACCGTTCTGCCGCCCTCTCTGATAGCGAAGCGGAGTCCCTCTTCGATAGCGATCGGGGTGATCAGTTCGATGGTCATCACGACGTTGTCTCCGGGCATGCACATCTCGGTGCCTTCAGGCAGGTTGAGGTCGCCCGTTACGTCAGTCGTTCTGAAATAGAACTGCGGTCTGTATCCGTTGAAGAACGGGGTGTGGCGGCCGCCTTCTTCTTTCTTCAGTACGTAGACCTGGCCTTTGAACTTCGTGTGCGGGTGGATGCTGCCGGGTTTCGCAAGGACCTGTCCTCTTTCGATCTCGGTCCTCTGTACGCCTCTCAGAAGCGCTCCGATGTTGTCGCCCGTCTCAGCCTGGTCAAGCGTCTTTCTGAACATCTCGACGCCCGTTACTACCGTGCTTCTCTTCTCGTCGGAAAGTCCTACGATCTCGACCGTGTCGCCGACCTTCAGCATTCCTCTCTCTACTCTTCCCGTTGCTACCGTTCCGCGACCGGTGATCGTGAATACGTCCTCAACAGGCATAAGGAAAGGCATGTCGTTAGCTCTCTCGGGCTGCGGAATATAGTTGTCTACTTCTTCCATCAGCTCTACGACCTTGTCGCCCCAGGGGCCGGCAGGATCTTCAAGAGCCATGAGGGCGGATCCCCTTACGATCGGAAGATCGTCTCCCGGGAATTCGTACTCGGTCAGAAGCTCTCTGACTTCCATCTCGACCAGGTCAAGAAGCTCCTCGTCGTCTACCATGTCGCATTTGTTCAGGAACACGATGATGTAGGGTACGCCTACCTGACGGCTGAGCAGGATGTGCTCTCTCGTCTGGGGCATCGGTCCGTCCGTAGCCGCTACTACCAGGATAGCTCCGTCCATCTGGGCAGCTCCGGTGATCATGTTCTTTACATAGTCTGCGTGGCCCGGGCAGTCAACGTGGGCATAGTGCCTGTTCGGGGTCTCATATTCTACGTGGGCGGTGGAGATGGTGATTCCTCTTTCCTTCTCTTCAGGAGCCTTGTCGATC
>JAFWFF010000150.1 GCA_017515765.1 Bacillota bacterium
CAGCTCTCTGAGTTCATCGCCCGTGACGACGCATTCCACCTTGTCCAGCGGATCTTCAGTATGCCTCGCCGTAAGGATCTCGACCTGGCTGGCGAGATCCGGATATCCGATGCTAAGTTTGATCAGGAATCTGTCCAGCTGTGAATTTGGCAGCATCTGGGTACCTGCAGATCCCACGGGGTTCTCGGTAGCGAGGACGATAAAGGGATCCGGGAGGTCTCTCGTTACTCCGTCCACGGTGACTCTCTTCTCCTCCATGGCCTCGAGCAAAGCCGCCTGAGTCTTGCTCGATGTCCTGTTTATCTCATCGGCGAGGAGCAGATTGGTCATTATCGCGCCTTCCTTGTAGGAAAGGCCGCCGGTCTCTTTGTCATAGACCGAGAAACCGATAATATCTGAAGGCATCGTGTCCGGAGTGAACTGGATACGCCTCGTAGCCAGCCCCATAGCCCTCGCAAAGGCGAGCGCCATCGTCGTCTTTCCCACTCCGGGAACGTCCTCCAGGAGCACGTTTCCTCTGGCCAGAACGGCCATCAGGACCTTCTCGATTATCGCGTCCTTGCCTTTGATAACGCCCTTAACTTCGCTGATAATGCGTTCTGCCTTTTCGTTCATCGTGAATCCCTTTCATCGGTGATCAAAATCATCTTGCTGTATCGAATAGCGATCCGTTTCCCGTCTCTCTCAATTTCTTCAGAGCCAGGAGCGCGCATCCCGCCTGGCGGCTCGTCTCTATCTCTCCGGACATGAGGCTGCCGTCCGCCTCAAATCCCGTCCCGAATCCGCCGTCCTCATTCCTGAAGGTGAGCAGAGCGTCCTCCGGGGACTTGCCTGCTTTGATAAAGCGCTCGTCCTCCTCCGGGTCGATCCCGAGCGCTGCGAGTGCCATGATCGCCTGGGCGCAGGTCTCGCAGCTGAAGCCCTTGCCAAAAAGGAAATATCCGCCTTTGACCTGTTCAGCCGAGAGATAGTCCAGCGCCCTGTCCACGGCGCTGTCGACCTCCGGTCTTCCCTTTCCGTAATACGGCGCGAGCGCCTGAAGCGACATGGACGTCACATCCACGTCGCCGCCTGATGACGCGAGGCCGAAGCTGCCGTCCTCACCCTGGTAGGTCAGGAGTTTTTGGAGTATCGCCTCTTCCGTGTAGACTGCGCCGTCCGGCTCTTCGAAACCGCCGGCGTTCAGCACCATCAAAGCATAAACGAGCGCGTTGCTCCCCTGTCCATCTAGTTCAGGCGTCATATTCCAGAAGAATATTCCATCCTTCACCAGGTCTATCTTATTCCCCGAAGGATCGGTCCCGAACGCGGTGGGGTCGCCTCCGCATACTATGACCGCGAGCGCCGCCCTGTGCCACTCCGTGGCTTTGAAATCGCTGAGCTTGTTCACGTCTTCATAGGCCTTGCTCACACTCTTCTCGAGATCGGCAAGATATTTCTCCCTGGACTCCGCGTTCTCTTTCCCTGCAAGTACAGAGAATATGAACGCCCAGTCCGTCAGAGCATCTCCCGGCTTATAAAAGGACGCGTCCGTAAGCGATTCGTCGCTGTCTATTCTGCCTTCCTTTTGCATGAAGGCGTATATCCCGCTTATCGGATCCTTGGCGGAAGCTTTTCCGCACGCCGACAGCACGGACACGGAGAGCATCACCAGGATAAGTATAAGCGCGGTGAGTTTAATTCCTCTTTTCATCTCTCACGCCTTTCCCGCGAGCCAAGCTGAAACGTTCGGGAACGCAGGCAGG
>JAFWFF010000151.1 GCA_017515765.1 Bacillota bacterium
CCCCTCTGATCTTGTAGGCTCCGGTCTTCTGCATGTTCTCGGGCTTTAGATATACCTTGTTCCCGGACATCTCGGAGAAATAGTCGCTGTATACCAGATGGGTATCCGCGGTCACCTTCCTGACCGTTTCGCTGGCTTTTTCAAAACTCTTAAGGTCCATTTCTTCTCTCTTTTCGACAGCTACAGTTTCATGACGGCGCCCTTGCAGGAGGGTCCGACCATTTCCATATATCTGGCGAGCCATCCGCTCTTGATCTCAGATTCCTTGGGAACGAAGTCCTTTCTGCGTGCTTCGATCTCCTCATCGGATACTCTGAGGTTGATGGATGTGGCCGGTATGTCGATATCGATGATGTCGCCTTCTTTGATCAGGCCGATCTCGCCGCCCTGAGCCGCCTCGGGACATACGTGTCCGATGGAAGCGCCGCGGCTGGCGCCGCTGAACCTTCCGTCTGTAATGAGAGCGACGGACTTATCCAGCTTCATCCCGGCCAGAGCGCTGGTGGGATTCAGCATTTCTCTCATTCCGGGGCCGCCCTTGGGGCCTTCGTAGCGGATGACCACTACGTCTCCCGGGACGATCTTTCCGGCGTAGATGGCTTCTATTGCATCATCCTCGCAGTCAAAGACTCTGGCGGGTCCGCTGTGCTTAAGCATCTCGGAAGCCACCGCGCTCTTCTTCACTACGCAGCCGTCCTTCGCGATATTGCCGAAGAGGATGGCGAGTCCGCCGGTCTCGGAGAACGGCTCGTCCACCGGGCGGATCGCGTTATGGTCGATGACCGCCTTGCCTTCAATGTTCTCTCCGACTGTCTTTCCGTTTGCAGTTATCAGAGACTTGTCGATAAGACATTTCTTGTCAAGTTCCGCCATAACTGCAGGGATTCCGCCCGCTCTGTCGAGATCGTGCATGTGCGTTTCGCCTGCAGGGGCCAGATGGCAGAGGTTCGGCGTCTTCTCGGATATCTCGTTGAAGAGGTCGAGATCGAGGGGCACTCCCGCTTCATGGGCTATGGCCAGAAGATGGAGCACCGTATTCGTGGAGCATCCCAGTGCCATATCGCATGTAAGAGCGTTTCTCACAGACTTTTCGGTGATTATGTCTCTGGGTTTGATATCCTTTGCAACGAGGTCCATGATCGCCATTCCGGCGTGCTTGGCCAGCATTATCCTCTTGTTGGATACTGCGGGGATGGTCCCGTTTCCGGGAAGTCCGATACCTATCGCCTCGCAGAGGCAGTTCATGCTGTTTGCCGTATACATTCCGGAGCAGGATCCGCAGCCCGGGCAGACGTTCTCTTCGAACTCCCGGAGGCCCTCATCATCGATGATCCCGGCCTTTCTGGCTCCGACCGCTTCGAACATCTTGGAAAGAGATACCTCTTCCCCGTCCACGATCCCGCTCATCATGGGGCCGCCGGAACATACCACTGTGGGGATATTGATCCTGAGAGCCCCGATGAGCATTCCCGGAACGATCTTATCGCAGTTTGGTACCAGTACCAGCCCGTCGAACTGGTGTCCTACCGCCATGGTCTCCACGGAGTCCGCTATGAGTTCTCTGCTGGGGAGTGAATACTTCATTCCCTTATGTCCCATGGCTATCCCGTCGCAGACGCCGATGGCCGGTACCATGATGGGTGTTCCTCCCGCCATCCTGACTCCTGCCTTCACGGCTTCGGTGATCTTATCCAGGTGCATGTGGCCGGGTACGATCTCGCTGTGAGCGGATACCACGCCGATCAAAGGCCTCTCGAGTTCTTCCTTGGTGTAGCCCATGGCGTAAAAGAGGCTCCTCATCGGAGCGCGCTCGGCGCCTTTGGTCACGTTGTCGCTTATTCTTGCCATTGGATCCTTCTTTCTGATCAAATCAAAACAACCACGAACGCGGGACAGTCAAAACACCGTCCCGCGACGCGAATACTTCTAAGTTGAGCCTTGGGCTTTAAGATGCGGTGATCTTATTTGCCGGGCTTCAGCCAGCTCATCATGGCGCGGAGCTCTCCGCCGACCTTGCAGAGCTGATGGCTTGCTTCTTTGGCTCTGGATGCGAGGAATCTGGCCTTTCCGCCCGCGTTGAACTCCTGGATGAATTCACTGGCGAAGGAGCCGTCTTGGATCTCGGAGAGGACCTGCTTCATTGCTTCTCTGGTCTCTTTGCCGATGATCCTCTTGCCTCTGCTGTAGTCGCCGTACTCAGCGGTATTGGAGATGGAGTATCTCATGAACTCGAATCCGCCGGAGTTGATCAGGTCTACGATGAGCTTCATCTCGTGGATGCACTCGAAGTATGCCATCTCGGGCTCGTATCCCGCGTTGACCAGGGTCTCGAAGCCTGCCTTCATCAGTTCGCATACTCCGCCGCAGAGAACAGCCTGTTCGCCGAAGAGGTCGGTCTCGGTCTCTTCCTTGAAGGTGGTCTCCAGGATGCCCGCTCTGCCGGCTCCGATCCCGGATGCGTAGGCAAGTGCGTAGTCTTTGGCTTTACCGCTGGCGTCCTGATATACCGCGATGAGGCTGGGAACTCCCTTGCCCTCTACATACTGGCTTCTTACGGTGTGTCCGGGGCCCTTCGGGGCTACCATGATGACATCTATATCCTTCTGGGGAATGATCTGCTGGAAATGAATGTTGAAGCCGTGAGCGAACATGAGGATGTTTCCTGCCTTCATGTGCTTCTCGATCTGCTCCCTGTAGATCTTGGCCTGAAGCTCGTCCGGAGCGAGCATCATGACAATGTCTCCTGCTTCTGCGGCGTCTTCGATGTCCATGACTTTGATGCCTGCTGCTTCAGCCTTAGCGACGCTTGCCGAACCGGGTCTCAGACCGACGACGACGTTCATGCCGCTCTCCTGGAGGTTCATGGCGTGAGCGTGGCCCTGGCTGCCGAAACCGATGATGGCGATGGTCTTTCCGTCCAGAAGTCCAAGATTGCAATCCTGATCGTAATACTTTTTGATCATTTCCTTTACTCTCCTTTTTTAGTATGGCTTTCGATTCCGGCGACTCCGGTCCTGCACACTTCCGTGACATCGAATTCGCTCATCATGTCAACGAACGCGTTCAGTTTCTCCGGCGTTCCGGTGAGTTCTATTATCATGCTGGCCCTTGTGAGGTCAACAATCTTGGCTCTGTAGATCTCGACGATCTCTTTGATCGCGGATCTCTGCTCCGCAGTCGCGTTCACCTTCAGGAGGAGCAGTTCCCTGTAAAGGCTGTTGCTCCTGTCCATCAGGGTTATGCTCTCGACCACCTCAAGCTTCTCGGTCTGGGTGATGATCTGCTGCATTTTGGTCTCGCTCGCGGTGAATGCGATGGTTATCCGGGAAAGCCCCGGGTCATTCGTGGGCGATACCGTAAGCGAATCGATATTGAATCCTCTCCGTCCGTACAGGCTGGTGACCCTGTTCAGGACGTTCGGCTGGTTCTTTACCAGCACGCTCACGATCTCCTGTTTGATGGGTGTATACATGCCTGCCTCCTAATTGATAATCATATCGTCGACGGATTTTCCGGAGGGGATCATCGGGAGCACCCTCTCCTCTCTGGATATGACGCAGTCGATCCAGACGGGGCCGTCCTCCTTAAGCGCCTTCTCCATGGCGTCCTCGAACTCTTCTTTGTTCGTCGCCCTGAAGCCCTTAGCGCCGAAGCCTTCCGCGATCTTCACATAGTCTGTCTTTCTCTCGAGGATGGTGTTGGAATACCTTCCGCCGTAGAAGATGGTCTGCCACTGGTATACCATTCCCAGGACCTCGTTGTTCACTATGACCGTGATCAAAGGCAGTTTCTGCGATACCGCGGTGCACGCCTCGTTCATGTTCATGTGGAAGGAGCCGTCGCCCGTGATGTGGATGACTCTCTGGTCCGGACAGCCGCACTGAGCGCCTATGGCAGCGCCGTAGCCGTAGCCCATTGTGCCGAGGCCGCCGCTCGTCAGGAATTTCCTGGGACCGCTGTGTTTAAGATACTGCGCTGCCCACATCTGATGCTGGCCGACGTCAGTAACATATATAGTCTCAAGGCCGGCCTTCTCATTCAGAACTTCCATTATCTCGGACGGATGGAAATCGCCTTCGACCTCCACCGGCCTGTCCTTTCCGGTCCATCCTATGACTCTCTCGTGCCATTCGTCGTGCTTCATCTCGTCTATGAGCGGAAGCAGCTTGGAGAGAAAGTCCTTTATGTCGCCGATGCAGCTCTTGTCGACCATGACGTTTTTGTTTATCTCGCTCTTGTCGACGTCGATCTGGACGATCTTGGCTCTGCGGGCGAATTTCTCGGTGTTGAGAGCTACGCGGTCGCTGAATCTCGCGCCTAAAGTAAGGAGTAGGTCGGCATGGTCCACAGCCCTGTTCGCTGCTACTGTGCCGTGCATTCCCACGAGTCCCAGGTCGTACTCGGAATCGCCGACGACGCCCGTCGCCATAAGGGTGTGAGCGATGGGTATATCTGCCTTCCGGGCGAGCTTCAGAAGCTCCTCGCACGCGTCGGAAGCGCAGATGCCGCCTCCCGCGTAGATGACGGGCTTCTCGGAATTTGCAATGTATTTGGCCACGTCGCGGACGTCCGCCATATCGATCTCTGGGAGCGGACGGAGCGGAAGCGGATCCTTCCTCTCATACTCAGTAGAAGCGCCGGTCACGTCCTTGGTGATATCTACCAGAACCGGACCCTTGCGGCCGCTTTCGGCAATACAAAAGGCCTCACGCAGCGTGTCCGCGAGATCCTCGATCCTGTTTACGAAGAAATTGTGCTTGGTGATCGGCATCGTCACGCTGACTATGCTGATCTCCTGGAACGTATCTTTTCCGATCAAAGGATCCGGAACGTTGGCTGTGATGGCCACGATCGGAATGCTGTCCATAAATGCTGTGGCTATGCCCGTGACCAGATTGGTGGCTCCGGGCCCGGACGTGGAGAACACGACACCGGTCTTTCCCGTAGCTCTGGCGTAGCCGTCCGCAGCGTGCGCCGCTCCCTGCTCATGGGCGGTCAGCACGTGATGGATCCTGTCGCTGCACTGATACAGCGCGTCATAGATGTTGAGGGCGGTCCCTCCCGGATAGCCGAAAGCCGTGTCAACTCCATGTTCCAGAAGCACTTCGGTGACTATCTGAGCTCCCGTAAGTCTCATCGCAAAGTTTCCCTTTCTTTAGAAATTGCCTCCTGAAGGCATATCATCATTATATATACTTCACTATCAAAGTCAACACCTTTTGTTGCGAAATAACAAAAAATCCAAAAATAATTTTTGTTTCTGCACAAAATCTGAGTTGACAAAGACTAGTGCGTAATATATATTGATGTAGAACATATTATCACTATTTTTATAATAAGAAAAGGAAAAAAACCATGGATCACACAAAGTACAGACCGGGGTATTTCCCTCCTCCGGAGTGCGGGATGCGCTGGACGGAAAAGGACCACATCGAAAAAGCGCCTGCGTGGTGCAGTGTCGACCTCAGAGACGGCAATCAGGCTTTGATCGTGCCTATGAGCCTTGAGGAGAAGCTGGATTTCTTCAAGGTCCTATGTGACGTTGGTTTTAAAGAGATAGAGGTAGGCTTCCCGGCCGCTTCGGAGACCGAATACGAATTCCTCCGCACCCTTATCGAGAACGACCTGATCCCTGACGGCGTGACGGTCCAGGTGCTCACCCAGTCAAGAGAACACATCATCAAAAAGACCTTCGAGGCTCTTAAAGGCGTAAAGCACGCGGTCGTCCATCTCTACAACTCCACCTCCGTCGCTCAGAGGCAGCAGGTGTTCAGGGCCGAAAAGGACGAGATAAAGCAGATAGCGATCGACGGAGCGCTTTTGATGAACGATTACCGTGCGAAGTCCCCGGAATCCGAGTTCACGTTTGAATACTCCCCCGAGAGCTTCACAGGCACCGAACCCGAATTCGCTCTGGAAGTCTGCAACGCAGTCATCGACATCTGGGCGCCTACGCCGGAGAACAAAGTCATAATCAACCTCCCCGCGACGGTAGAGATGTCCATGCCCCACATCTTCGCCAACCAGGTGGAATACGTGAGCGACAATCTGCACAGCCGCGAGAACGTCGTTCTCTCCGTCCATCCTCATAACGACAGGGGCACCGGAGTCGCGGACGCTGAGCTCGCGGTGCTTGCCGGAGCGGACAGGGTCGAAGGCACCCTCTTCGGAAACGGTGAGCGCACGGGCAACGTCGATATAGTTACCCTCGCCCTGAACATGTTCACCCACGGTGTCGATCCCGGACTTGACTTCTCCAATATGCCCTCTTTGGTCGCGTCCTATGAGAAGAACACCCGCATGAGGGTCAACCCCCGCCAGCCGTACAGCGGCGCGCTCGTATTCGCCGCGTTCTCCGGCTCGCACCAGGACGCCATAGCAAAGGGAATGAAATGGCGCGAAGAGACAGATCCTTCCCGCTGGACCGTCCCCTATCTTCCGATCGACCCGCATGACCTCGGCAGGAAATACGACGGCGACGTCATCAGGATCAACAGCCAGTCCGGCAAGGGCGGAGTCGCGTACATCCTCGAGCAGAACTTCGGTTTCGCGATCCCGAAGGACATGCGCCAGGAAGTCGGCTATCTGATGAAGAACGTTTCCGACAAGCAGCATACAGAGCTCTCTCCCAAGGATATCTACGAAGTCTTCCGGAAAGAATACATCAATGATTTCAACCCGATCGACATCACGGACGCAAGCTTCAGCCACCTCTCCTCCACCAAGGATGAGGATTCCAGCTACGGCGTCAAGATGAGGGTAGTCATCGGCGACGAAGTATACAACCTCAACGCTGAAGGAAACGGCCGCCTCGACGCGGTGAGCAACGCTCTCAAACAGACGCCCTACAGTTTTGATTATCAGTTCATCACCTATTTCGAGAACGCGATCAGCGCGGATTCCAACTCCAAGGCCGCAGCGTACGTCTGCATCGCCGATACCGCCGGAAACAGATACTGGGGCGTCGGCACTCACGCGGACATCATACTCGCTTCGGTCAACGCTCTGGTCAGCGCGCTCAACAGGATGAACAAAAGCATACACTTTGTATAATAAAGGAGAAAAGCCAATGGGAATGACTATGACCCAGAAGATCCTCGCGGATCACGCAGGATTGGAACAGGTCGCGGCGGGACAGCTCATAGAAGCGAAGCTCGACCTCGTCCTCGCCAACGACATCACGGGCCCCGTATCCATCGGAGAGTTCGACAAAGCGGGTTTTGACAGCGTTTTTGACAAGAGCAGGATAGCGCTCGTCATGGACCACTTCATCCCGAACAAAGACATCAAAAGCGCCGAGCAGTGCAAGACCTGCCGCATGTTCAGCCGCCGCTTCGACATAGACAACTATTTCGACGTCGGCGAGATGGGCATAGAGCACGCGCTCCTTCCCGAAAAAGGACTCGTCTACGCCGGCGAAGCAGTGATCGGCGCGGATTCTCACACCTGCACATACGGAGCGCTCGGAGCATTCTCCACGGGTGTCGGTTCCACCGACGTCGCTGCAGCCATGGCCACCGGGAAAGCCTGGTTCAAGGTCCCTTCCGCCATCAAATTCCATCTCCGCGGCAAACTCCAGCCCTACGTGAGCGGCAAAGACGTCATCCTCCACATCATCGGAATGATAGGAGTTGACGGAGCGCTCTACAGATCGATGGAGTTCTCCGGTCCCGGAGTCGCTTCCCTCACCATGGACGACAGGCTCACAATCTGCAATATGGCCATCGAGGCCGGCGGAAAGAACGGCATCTTCCCCGTAGACGACGTGACCCTGAAATATATGAAAGGCCGCGTCGACAGAGATTTCAAAGTCTACGAGGCCGACGACGACGCGGAATACGACGCGATCTACGATATAGACCTTTCCGATATCGAACCGACCGTCTCCTTTCCCCACCTTCCGGAGAACACTCACGAGATCGGTGACTGCGGGGACATCGAGATCGACCAGGTGGTCATCGGTTCCTGCACCAACGGCAGGTTCAGCGACATGAAGACAGCCGCCGAGATGATCAAAGGCCGCAAGGTCGCCAAAGGAGTAAGGGTCATAATCATACCCGCCACCCAGGAGATCTACAAAGAGTGCATTAAGAAGGGCTATATCGAAGACTTCATCGACGCAGGCTGCGTGGTATCGACTCCGACCTGCGGCCCCTGCCTCGGAGGCTATATGGGGATCCTCGCCGACGGCGAGCGCTGCGTCTCCACCACCAACAGGAATTTTGTCGGACGCATGGGGCACACCGGGTCCGAAGTATACCTCGCGAGTCCCGCTGTCGCCGCAGCTTCCGCAATCGAAGGAAAGATCGCAGACCCGAGGATCGTCGCCAAAAAGCCCAAAAAACAAAAAGCCGAAGACTGACGCCGGACGATGACCGAAGAACAGGAGAAACGTAATGGACGCAAAAGGAAAAGTTTTTAAATACGGAGACGACGTGAACACCGACGTCATCATCCCCGCCCGTTATCTCAACACCGGCGATCCTGCAGAACTCGCCTCCCACTGCATGGAGGACATCGACAAAGAGTTCGTTAAGAAGGTCGAACCGGGCGACATCATAGTCGCTGAGGACAACTTCGGCTGCGGCAGTTCCAGGGAGCACGCCCCTATCGCGATCAAAGCCTCCGGAGTCTCATGCGTCATAGCCAACAGCTTTGCCAGGATATTCTACAGGAACTCGATCAACATCGGCCTTCCCATCCTGGAATGTCCGGAAGCGGTAAGCGCGATAGACGCAGGCGATACGGTCGAAGTCGATTTCGGCCGCGGGGTCATAAGGGACGTTACGAAGGACATGGAGTTCCAGGCAGTCCCCTTCCCCGAATTCATCAGGAACATCATGGATAAAGGCGGCCTGATCGCCAGCCTTAAATAAAGGAGAATGCGATGAGATACAATATTGCGGTCGTCGCCGGCGACGGAATAGGCCCCGAGGTAACGTCCGAAGCGGTAAAGGTGATGAATGCGGTCGGAAAGAGATTCGGCCATGAATTCATATTTACCGACGCCCCTGCGGGAGGATGCGCGATAGACGCCTGCGGTGAATGCCTTCCCCGGACGAGCCTCGACATCTGCAAAGCAGCCGACGCTGTCCTTCTGGGAGCCGTCGGCGGTCCTAAATGGGACGACCAGCCTTCGCACAACAGGCCCGAAAGGGCTTTGCTCGGGCTAAGGAAGAATCTCGGGCTCTACGCGAATCTGAGGCCCGCGATGGTATTCCCCCAGCTGGCCAAAGCCTCCCCGCTCAAAGAAGAGATCATCTCCGGCGGCCTCGACATCCTCATAGTCAGAGAACTGACCGGCGGCATCTATTTCGGTGAACGCGGAAGATCCGAGGACGAAGCGGGTCCCTACGCATTCGATGTCGAGCGCTACAGCGTGATGGAAATAGAAAGGATCGCGCGCACTGCCTTTGATATGGCGTCAAAGCGCCGCGGCCGCGTGACCAGCGTCGACAAAGCCAACGTCCTTGAGAGTTCACGTCTCTGGAGAGAGACCGTGAAGCGCGTGAGCGAAGAGTATCCGGGCATCGAGCTCGACCACATGTATGTAGACAACGCCGCGATGCAGCTCATCAGGGATCCTATGCATTTCGACGTCCTGCTGACCAGCAATATGTTCGGAGACATCCTCTCTGACGAGGCCAGCCAGATAACAGGTTCCATCGGCATGCTCCCCTCCGCGAGCCTTGCGGAAGGAAACGCAGGGATGTATGAACCCGTACACGGTTCGGCGCCCGACATAGCCGGAAAGAACATCGCCAACCCGATAGCCGCCATCCTCTCCTGCGCCATGATGCTCCGCTATACGTTCGGCCTCGCGGAAGAGGCTGACGCGGTCGAGTCGGCGGTCTCAGCCTTCCTTGACAAAGGCTTCAGGACCGCGGATACCGCGCATTCCGGAGACCCGGTGCTCGGGACGCGCGAAACGGGAGACGCGATAGCAGATATAGTATCTTCCGGTAAATAATAATTCAATATTTGGTGCGAAGCGGTTTACTGCCGCTTCTTTTTTTGGTATTATAAAAGTTGTGATAGAAATACCGGTTCGATCCGAAAGGTACTGATATACATGTCCGAAAAACGCAGCAAAAAAGCAAACGCCCTGTCCTCCGTCAACAAAAGAGCGGCGATCGTACTCATATGCATAGTCCTGCTCGCGGCTATATTCATAGTCGATCTGGTGAGGCAGAACCACGACGCGGCGATAAGGAAGCAGGAGCTCACCGAGAACCTCCAGAAGGTCTCAACATTCGACTTCGGCAATGTTGTCGACGTTGAGGCACTGATCGCGCAGATCGATGAAGAACGCGCCATCCTTGCAGCGCAGCTGGCCGAGATCGAGGCAGACGAAGCCGAAAACGGGCCGAATTACCGCAGGATCTTTGACAGATGCGCCATCCTCGGCGATTCGATAACCGAAGGCCTCGTGGTCTACGGCTATCTCGGAGAAGACATAGTGTTCTCCGGTATCGGCGCCGGAGTCAGCAAGGACAGGTTCCTTTCCGTCGCGTCACTTTATCCGAGATGCGTGTTCTTCTCATACGGTATGAACGATATGGGCAACTACGGCGGAGACGCCAAAGCCTTCATAGAAGATTACGAGGACGCGATCAAAGCTTTCATGGAGGCCTCCCCCACCACGCGTGTCTTCGTCAATTCCATCAGTATGCCGGACGACTACGCCATTTCCAACCAGCCTGTCCTCGGCAATTATCTCACCTTTAACTCCGAGATCAGCTCCATGTGCAGCAGGCTCGGTATTACCTATATCGATATCACTCACATCCTTCAGGAGGATCCCGACCTCTACGCAGGCGACGGGATCCACGTTTCTTCTTCCTACTATCCGATCTGGATGGATCTTATGAGAGAGAGCGCAGGTCTGGTATGAAGAAGAAGGCCGTTTTTGTTCTGATCCTCATCGCATTTCTGATCATCGTATACATCCGTCAGAACGCGGATGATGTTCCCATGCTCGAAGTCGAGACCTCCATCCTCACTGAGACCGACATTGCTTCAGACATGAGAAAATGCAGCGACCTGGATCTTTCGCATTTTATGGAGATCTCCGCCTCCGACACCGTCGAATACATCTACTACAAGAGCACAGACGCGCTCAGCGTCGACGAGCTCCTCATAATAAAGACGGGCGGCCACAATGAGCTCGCCCCCTTCCGGGACGCCGTGGACGACCGCATAGACAGCCAGATCCGCACCTTTGAGAGCTACGGGCCGGACCAGGTCGCCGCGCTTAAGAGCGCTTTGATCGTGGAGAAAGGCCCGTATATCCTTTACTATGTCGGGCCCGAACAGGACAAGGTCGAGGAGGTGTTCACACATGCTATTTAGCAGCATATACTTCCTCTTCTGCTTCCTGCCTGTCCTGCTCGCCCTGTATTTCGTCATCCCGAAGAAGTACAATTTCGCGAGGAACCTGGTGCTCCTGGTCTTCAGCCTCTTCTTCTACAGCTGGGGCGAGCCGATATACGTATTCCTCATGCTGTTCAGCATCGCCTTCAACTACGCGATGGCGCTGGACATAGCGAAGGAGCGGCGCACCGGGAGCAAGAAGACCCTCGCCTTCGCGGTGATCCTGAACCTGCTGATACTGTCGTTCTTCAAGTACTACGGCTTCGTGCTCGACACCTTCTCGGCGCTTTCCGGGATCAAAGTGACCTACACCGCGCTCCCGCTCCCGATCGGCATCTCCTTCTACACGTTCCAGGCGATGAGCTACATCATCGACGTGTACAGGGGCGATACCGCGGCTCAGAAGAGCATATTCAAGTTCGGGCTCTATCTTTCCCTGTTCCCGCAGCTCATCGCGGGCCCGATAGTGAAATACCGCGACGTCGCTGACCAGCTCGAGAGGCGCGAGACGAGCCCCGACCTGGTCGGAGAAGGAAGCATAAGGTTCATCATAGGACTCGGCAAGAAAGTGATACTGGCGAACGGGCTCGGCGCTCTCCACACGGGAGTCCTCTCGATGGGCGTCGGCGAGAAGAGCGTCATGGCGTTCTGGCTGGGCGCGATAGCGTATATGCTCCAGATCTATTTCGATTTCAGCGGCTATTCGGATATGGCTATCGGCCTCGGAAAGATCTTCGGGTTCACCTTCATGGAGAACTTTGATCATCCTTACATATCCAGGTCGGTCACCGAATTCTGGCGTAGATGGCATATTTCCCTTTCGACCTGGTTCAGGGAATACCTGTATATCCCGCTCGGCGGGAACAGGGTGAAGCCGCTTAGGCATATACTGAATCTCCTGATCGTCTGGAGCCTTACGGGTCTCTGGCACGGAGCCAGCTGGAACTTCGTCGTCTGGGGACTGTATTACGGAGTGCTGCTCATCATCGAGAAATACCTGACCGGCCGCCTGCTGGAGAAGCTCCCCGGCTGGGCGCAGCAGCTTGTGACTTTGTTTATCGTGCTGATCGGATGGGTGTTCTTCTTCAGCGAAGACCTCACTTCGGCCGTGCAGTACCTCAGGACCATGTTCCTCGGCGGAGGGATCGAATTCATCAACAAAGAATTCCTCTACCTCATCAGGACCAATTTCGTCCTTGTGGGGGCATCCTGCTTCCTGTCCGGAGACAAGCCCTACAAGGCATATAAGGAGCTCTGCGGCAGCAGTTCCGTATTCGCGCTGATAACCATACTGACACTCTTCATAGTGTCAGTTGCATATCTGATATTCTCAAGCTATAACCCGTTCCTGTATTTCAGGTTCTGACGCCATGAACAAAAGAACGCTTAAGATAATGGGGTTCGCATTCCCCGTCATACTGATCCTGGTGCTGATAGTCAATATCATCCTCCCGGACAAAGCCTTCTCCGAAGAAGAGAACCGTGTCCTTCAGGAGCAGCCTTCCTTTGGCATTTCCGCATTCCTGAGCGGCAGGTTCGAGCAGAAGACCGAAGCCTACGCCGAGGACCAGTTCCTCTTCCGCAACGCCTTCATAAAGATCAAGACCGCAGCGGACACAGCCTTCGGGGTGACCAGGTCAAACGGCGTCTATCGCGGCAGGAACGGATACCTTCTGGAAGACGTCACCGTCCCCGACCGCGAAGCCCTTGTCAAGACTTTGGCCACGCTCGCAGATTTCAGAGCTTCGAATCCCGACACGAACATGACCTTCATGCTCGCGCCGAACGCGGCCAATATCCTGGAAGACAAGCTTCCCCTCTTCGCCAGGACCGCCGACCAGAATTTCTATATGGACGCTTTGTTCGGGAAGTTGAAACTTTCGGGATACGATACGGTCGACGTCCGGGACGTGTTCCGCGAAAAGAGCGAAGACGTCCAGCTCTATTACCGCACCGACCATCACTGGACGACCGACGGCGCCTATCTGGCGTACCAGGAATACATCCGCTCTGCCGGGATCGAAGACAGCACTGTCTATGAACCTCTCGTCGTAAAGAACGACTTCCGCGGCACCCTCGCCTCAAAAAGCGGCTTCACCAACGGAAAGAACGACGCCCTGACCATCTATCTTCCCACAGCGGAAAGCTCCTTCGAGCCGAGCGTCATCTTCTATCCCGACACCACTGAAAAGACCACCATGTTCTACAGGCTCGACAACCTGGAGACCAAAGACGCCTACACCGTTTTCGGCGGCAGCAACCACCCGATCTACACGATAAAGACCCCGCTGCGCGACAACGAGCAGTGCCTGCTCCTGATAAAGGATTCATACGCCAACAGCATGATCCCCTTCCTGGCCCAGGATTATTACCAGATCGTCGTTATAGATCCCAGATACTTCTACGACAACGTAAGCACCATCATCGACACCTATGGTGTGACTGACGTGCTCTTCCTCTATAACGCGAACACTTTCTTCGCCGACAACTCACTGGAGATGGTGCTCCGGGCCGACATGGAACAGCCGGTTCAGCCCGAGGTCTTCCGGGGGCCGCTCGGAGTGATAATGAAACGTCTGAAAGAAGTCAAAGAAGAAGCCGGTATATGAACCGGCTTTTTTAATGCATGTTTAATGCAGATTCTTAAGAAAGCTTCTGCGGTGTATCGGGGTCATCCCGAGGCGTTTCAGGCCTTCGTAATGCTCCGCGGTCCCGTACCCCTTATTCCTGGCGAAACCGTAGCCCGGATATTTTTCGTCCATGCTGACCATTATGCGGTCCCTGTAGACCTTCGCGACGATCGAAGCAGCGGCTACCGAGACGCTGTTCGCGTCTCCTTTGATCAGGGAGAGCTGGGGTTTGGGGACCCTGTCGAGCTTCAGCGCGTCAATGATCAGATGGTCGATGCAGGCGCTGCTGCGCTCCATGAGCATCCGGTCGGCCTCTTCCACCGCGGTCTTCATCGCGAGTTTGGTGGCCTCCAGGATGTTGATGCTGTCGATGATCTCAGGGCCTATCTCCCCTATCCCGAACGCGAGCGCGCTTCCGGTTATCTGATCAAAAAGCTCTTCGCGCTTCTTCTCTGACAGCTTCTTGGAATCGTCCACCCCCAGTATGTCATAATCACGCGGGAGCACGCAGCAGCAAGCGACCACCGGCCCGGCCAGCGGGCCTCTCCCCACCTCGTCGACTCCTCCTATAAAGCAGGCGCCGCCTGAATACAGCTCGTTTTCGTACCGCTGCATCTCCAGGAGACGGTCTTTGAGTTTTTGGATCCTTTCTTCTCTGGTCATCACGTCACCCGCTTACTTCGCTTTTTCGAGAGTGATGCGGCCGATCTTCGCGGATCTGAACTCGTCAAGCACCGTTCCCGCGCATCTTGAATAGTCTATGCGCCCGCCGCACAGGATGAATCCGCGCTTCCTGGCTATGGCTTCCATGTTCTCGAGCGGCGTCTCCTCGACCTTATCGAGCTTATATCTCTCCATGAGGAGCGCGGGGTATTCCTCCGCGAGCCGTCCAATAAGCTCCAGGGCGAGGGTGTCGGTGTCCAGTATCTCGTCTTTGATGGAGCCGCAGAACGCGAGATCCAGGCCCACCTCCGGATCCTCGAATTTCGGCCAGAGTATTCCCGGCGTATCAAGGAGCTGCATTCCGTCCTGCATGGCGAGCCACTGCTTTCCGCGGGTCACGCCCGGCTTGTCACCGGTCTTCGCGCTCTTTTTCCCGGTCAGCCTGTTGATCAAAGACGATTTCCCGCAGTTGGGGACCCCTACTATCATCAGCCTGAGATTGCGTTTTCTCACGCGTCCTTCGTTCAGCTCATCCCTCATGCCCGAAAGGAAGGAAACGAGTTCCTTTATGCCTTTGCCGTGCATGC
>JAFWFF010000152.1 GCA_017515765.1 Bacillota bacterium
GCCCAGCTCGTTTGCGAACCATCTCATGGTCTTGCCCACGGTCTCGCTGTGCTCCATGTGGAACGGCTCCTTGTTGTACTTTGCTACCAGTTCAAGCGCTTCTTCTCTTGTCAGCATGTCATTTCTCCTTTTGATAACGTGTCTTGTAGTATGTCTTGGTATGTGTTATGCGGTTTGTCCGTGTGGTTTTTCCAATTCTGTTCCGAGACGGCTTTTTTTCGTGCGTCTGCTGTCGCAGGCGCGTTTTTTTATGGCTTCTCCGTAAGAATTTGGCCGGTTTTTATACGAGACGGCCTTTTTTCAGGCCTCTGCTATCGCAGACGCGTTTTTTTAAGGCATCTCCGTAAAAACCGGGAGGAAAGCGGCTCAGTTCTTTGCGGCGAGGCGCTCTTCTTTGCTCGGGAGCTGAGCGATTATCACTGCGGCGAAGATCACGACGCAGCCGAGAAGCTCGATCAGGGTCATCTTCTCGTGGAGGATGAGCGCGCCGGTGAGCACGGCGAAGACGGATTCAAGGCTCAGGATCAAAGACGCCGCCGCCGGGTCGGCGTCTTTCTGGCCTATTATCTGGAGGGTATAGCCTATGCCCGCGCTGAAGACGCCGGCGTAGATGATCGGGAACCAGACAGAGAGGATCTGCCTGATGTCCGGGGATTCGAAAATGAACATGCAGATCACGCCTAGAATGCCCGCGACGAAGAACTGGATGCAGGACATTTTGACGCCGTCGCACTTCGGGGAGAAGTGGTCGATCACCAGGATGTGGACCGAGAACGCGATCGCGCAGAGCAGGCAGAACAGGTCGCCGAGCTGAAGGTCGAAGCCGCTGCCCTTGCCGGCCATGGTGAGCATGTAGAAGCCCACCGCGCCGAGGAGCACGCAGAACCAGATGAGCGGGCGGATCTTTTTCTTTATGAACACGCCGAGGATCGGGACGATCACGATGTAGAGCGCAGTGATGAAGCCCGCCTTGCCGGCGTCGGTATCAAAATACATGCCGAACTGCTGCAGGGTGGAGGCCACGAAAAGCACGAGCCCGCAGCACACGCCGCCCATGATGAGGTCGCGCCTGCTTTGGGATCTGCCGCCCGGGGCCGCGCCGTCCGACCGGCCGCCCGCCGAGGGGCTCTCAGCGCCGCCCGACCCGCCGCGTCCCGAGAACACCGCGATCACCGGAAGCAGCGCTATTCCGCCGATCAAAGTCCTTATCCCGTTGTATGTGAAGGGCTCGAGAGTCGTTCCAGCCTTCTGCGCGACGAACGCGGAGCCCCAGATTATCGCAGTTATGAGGAGCAGGATGTTGCTCTTCGCTTTTTTGCTCATGATCCACCTCTGTTTTTCGCTGATCGCCAAAGGGGAAAAAACCCCAAAGGGCACAATTCGATTATATGGTTTGGGGACATTCTCTTCAAGCGGTTTCTTCTTTTATTCTACACATTTATATGTTAATATATCTTTATGTTTCATGATGGGGTATTGCGCCCGTCAGTGAGTAAACGGCAGGCATGCGGTGATCGGACGGCAGACCGCCGGACAGTTTGAGACCAAAGAGGGCAAGGATGGACGAGAGGATCAGGTCCCTTATAGAGAGGATACAGCCGGCCGACGCCGGAGCGATGGCGGAGGCGAGGCTCAGGCAGGACTACAGAGTCAAGGTGCCGCGCAGCCTCGGAAGGCTGGAGGAGATAAGCATCAGGATCGCCGGGATCACCGGAAAGCCTTTCGGAAACGACGTGGGAAGGCAGGCCATAATCCTGATGTGCGCCGACAACGGAGTGGTGGAGGAAGGAGTGGCTTCCGCCCCGCAGACGGTGACTTTGATGCAGACCGTGAACTTCACCAAGAGGATCACGGGCGTCGGCACCCAGGCGGCGCATTTCGGTATCGACATCCTGGACATAGACGTCGGAGTCAGGCTCCCCATACCGGCGGAGTTCATGACCGACAGCATGCTGGAGGATGACCCCGAAGGCGGGGCGCCGAAGCTCGCCCGCAAAGTCGTGAACAGGCGGATCGCCGACGGAACGATGAACTTCCTCAAAGAGCCTGCGATGACCGAAGAAGAGACCGTCCGCGCCATCCTTACCGGGGCGGAAGCTGTCGCGGCGGCGAAGGCCGCAGGCATAGGCCTCCTCGGAGTTGGCGAGATGGGCATAGGCAATACGACTACAGGCTCGGCACTGATATGCGCGCTTACCGGGGAGAAGCCTGAGAAAGTCGCCGGAAGAGGCGGCGGGCTGAACGACGAGGGCCTCGCAAGGAAGGCGGAGGTGCTGAGGCTCGGCCTTGAGAAATACGGGTTCGCGGGGACGCCGGCGACAGGCGCGGAAGCAGCTCCCGCGAACAGAGGGGAACTCATGGAGCCCGACGAGGCGCTCAGGCTGCTGTCCTGCCTCGGCGGCTTTGATATAGCGGGAATGGCGGGAGCTTACCTCGCGGCGGCGGCGGAGAAGATCCCCGTCGTTGTCGACGGAGTCATATCCATCGCGGCAGCTTTGCTGGCGAAAGCGATCTGCCCTCAGGCAGCGGACTATATGTTCACCTCGCACAGATCCCAGGAGAGCGGATATTCCGCGGCGGCGGTAGCCCTCGGGATAGAGCCGATGTTCGACCTCGGGATGAAGCTCGGCGAGGGGAGCGGCTGCCCGATCGCCTTCAAGATAATAGAGGCGGCGGTCACCGTGATGAACGACATGTGGAGCCTCGAGGAAGCGCAGGTCGACTCGCGGTACCTTGAGGAACTCAGAGGGGGAAACAACTTCTGATGAACATATATATCAGCGGCGGCGCCAAGAACGGGAAGTCGACCTTTGCCCAGCAGCGGGCAAAGGAGCTGGCATCGGCCGGCGGCACACCGCTTTACTACGTAGCCACCATGATAGCCAGAGACTCCGAGGACGACGCGAGAGTCGCGCGCCACAGGAGGGAGCGAGAAGGCTGGGGTTTTGAGACACTGGAGATACCGGATGGGATACTGAAGGTCCGGGAACTCGCGGATCCTGCGGGAACATTCCTCCTGGACAGCGTCACGGCCCTTCTGCAGAACGAGATGTTCCGGGAGGACGGAAGCGTAGACACGGGAGCGGCCGAGCGCGTGGCGGGAGAACTGGAAGAGATCATTTCGGGGCCCGGAAACTGGGTGATGGTATCGGACTATCTGTTCGCCGATCCGGGACCGTTCGGAGAATACACTGAAGCATACAGGAGAGGGCTTGCGCTGATAGACAGGCGCATGGCCGGGATCTGCGACGCGGTGTGCGAGATATCCGCCGGGATCGCAGCCTTTCACAAAGGAGCAATTTGACAGATGAGTGAGAAAAAGACCAGAGAAAACGAAAAGGAGACCTTGCTGTTCACGGACATCCTGAACAGGAAATTCCCCTGGGCGAGCGACGAGCCTGAAGACACGGAGATCAAAGGCCGCAGGCACAGAGCCGCATCCGAGAGGAAGCACGGCCCGGAGACCGACCAGGAGGCAGAGATCCGCGAGGCGGTGGCAGTTGAGACTGCAGCGCCGGAGGAGCAGCCCCAGGCGCCCGACGAGGAACTCATGAGCATGTTCAGCGAGGATCGCGACGCCTTTACGGAAGCCGGACCCGAGCCCGGAAACGAAGCGATGAAGACATTCTTCTCGACCGACACGGATTCCGACAACGGCCCCGCCCTCCGCAGCAAGAAGAAAAAATCCGAAGGCAAGGTAGGCCGCAAGGGCCTCCGCACGAGCAAAAAAGCCGCCGAGAACCTCGAGAGCATGGAGAAGTCCGGGCTTCACATCTTCAGGGCATTCCTGATGGGGCTCGGCAACTTTACGGTCATACCGGTGGGCCGCGATAAATGGGACGACAGCCTGAAGGACATGATGCTCGCCACGCTCCCCGCGATAGGCGCCATCATCGGGACCCTCTGGGTGCTCTTCGGGACTTTGCTCATGAAGATCACTACCCCGATCATCCTCTACGCCTTCCTGATGGTCGGCTTCATATTCTGCATCACCGGCTTCATCCACGTCGACGGGTTCATGGACTGCGCAGATGCGATCATGTCGCGCCGCGACCTCGAAGAGCGCAGGCGCATCCTGAAGGACCCGAGGGTCGGAGCCTTCGCCGTCATAGCGATGGTCTTCCTGGTGCTGGGCAACGAAGCTGCCATAGAGAGCTTCCTCGCCGGGAACCCCAAGCCCTCGGACCTGATACCTTTGATCATAATCCCAATAATCTCCCGCGCCGTCGCGGGCGGCTGCGTGATGTTCTTCCCTGCGCTCCCGACGAGCCAGTACGCGCGTCCCGAGATGCATGAAGAAGCGGATTACGAGACCCTTAAGAAGGCCAGGAGGCTGAAGAGGGGAGAATTCACGGCGATCATCATGCAGGTGCTCATATTCTTCGAGCTCCTGATCCTCATAGGCACGGCCCTCGGCGGGAAGACCAACTTCCTGGCAGTGCTCATCGCGGCGCTGTCGACTTTGTTCACCACGCTGATCGTGATCCTCGCGGCCAGGTTCAACCTCCGCGGCATGAGCGGCGACATCGCGGGCCTGGGCATCTGCATCGGCGAGCTGGTCGGCCTGATAGTGATCTCCTATATCTGATCCGTCCGGAGGATGACCGATGATACTGGTTTTTGGCGGAATGTACCAGGGGAAGACCGACTTCGCGCGCGGACTGGGCAAAGATCCCGATCCCGTACCCGACCTGACGGCTGAGATAGAGCAGGCGATGGCGCGAGGCGACGACCCTGACGAGTATATTGATAAAAGGCTCCCGGAGCTCAGGGACAGGGTGGTCCTGATGAACGACTATTCGCAGGGCCTCGTTCCGATGTCCCCCGGTCAAAGAGCTTTCCGCGAGGCCTGCGGAAGGGCGATGATAAGGCTCGCCCGCGAGAGCAGCGAAGTATACAGAGTCTTTTGCGGAATAGGCACGAGGATCAAATGAGTGAGATCGTTTCCAGAATAATCGTACTGAGACACGGCAGGACCGAAGGCAATCTGAACCGCTGGTTCTACGGGAGCACAGACCTGCACCTCGCGGAGGAAGGCCGCCGGGAGATCCTGCAGAAAAAAGAAAAGGGATTCTACCCAGGGATCCCCGAGAACGCGGGCTTCTACACCACAGGCCTGATCAGGACGAACGAGACCCTGGAGCTTCTCTACGGCAAACAGAGCACTACCAGCATAGAAGAGCTTCAGGAGATGAAGTTCGGGGAATACGAATGCCGCTGCTTTGATGAGCTGAAGGATGACCCGGTATTCGCCCTCTGGGGCTATGATGAGATGGGCGACGTCGCGCTTCCCGGAGGCGAATCGCGCAACCAGTTCATGCGGAGGATAATGGCCGGATACCACAGGCTCATGGCCCTTCACAACGACAGGGCTTTGGCCGCCTCACTAAAGGGGGAGGAAGCCGTGGACGTGCTGATATGCCACGGCGGAGTGATCGCGGGCATCATGCAGCAGATCTTCCCCGGCGAGAGGCAGAGCATGTGGGACTGGATGCCCGAGCCCGGAAGCGGGTATATATGGACAGTGAAGGACGGAAAACCGTCAGAGCACATTTTGATAGGGGAAACGACGACATACTACATCGAGGACGCGGAATAAGCGCCCGGGAAGGTGAGAGAGATGACGGACACCGAAAGAGATATTCTTGACGAGGGAACAAAGGCTTCTGCCGGAGACCTGCTGTACGGCGATCCCGCCGGGGAGGCCGAACCGCCGGAGAGAAGTGCGAAAAGCTCCGGAAAGACCGGAAAGAAGAAAAAGAAAGAACGCGAGCGCCGCAAGGCGGGAGTCGGCACCTGGATCTACAGGATCGTGCTCCTGGCCCTGGTCGGCGTGCTGGTATTCAGCGCGACGAAAGTCGCCACGATCTATTCCGGCTACCAGGCAGGCACCAAGGTCTACGACAAAGTGGTCGAAAACACTATAGCTGTCGACGAGGCGTCAGACGAGATCAAGATCGACTGGGACGCTTTGCTCGCTCAGAACGACGACGTCGTGGCATGGATCAGATGCCCGGACACCGTCATCAACTATCCTGTGGTCCAGGGAGAGGATAACGAATACTATCTGGAATTCCTGATCAACGGGGAATGGAACGCGAAGGGCACGCCTTTCGTCGACGCCCACTGCCCGGCCCCCTTCAGCGACTACCTGACGATCATCTACGGACACAGGATGAAGGACGGCAGCATGTTCGCGTCGCTCCTGAACTATTTCGACGATACGGAATACTTCGCGAAGCACCCCGTGATCGAGCTGTACACCCCTGCCGCCAATTACAATCTGGAGATAGTCAGCGGCGCAAAGATCGATTCCGCCGACACCACGTATTACAGGTTCGGGGAATTCACGCCTGAAGAGAGACAGCAGTACGCGGGCACGATAACAGCCGCGAACCGCATCCTCGGATTTAGCAGCGACACCGTCCTCGACGGGAGCGAGAGGCTCGTTATGCTGAGCACATGCACCCCGCAGAGCGACAACTTCCGCTTCGTTATCTGGGGAAAACTAACGCCGATGGAATAAAAGGCTGCCTTCAGCGCAGGGACGCGGAGTGGAGAGTTACTTCTCCGGAGGAAACGCGGGCTTCCCTGCCGGACAGAGGGCCTTCAAGATATCTTACGATGAGCGCGCCGTCATCCGCGACGCCGAGGACGTGCGCCTTTACGGGAGGCGTCCCGTCGAACTTGCGGAGGGAGACGTCGGTCCCCGTAATGAAGCAGCGGCGCCTGTACTCGTCCATGAAAGAGGCGGGATCGGGATCGGCGATGAGCCGGAGCAGGCCGTCCAGGACGGTCCCTGCGAGCGCGTTCACGGAGAAGGATCCGGGCTCGTCGGAAACGGCTCCCGCTATGCCGCGGAGCTCTTCCGGAAGTTCACAGGAAAAACAGTTGATCCCTACTCCTATGACCAGGAGGGAGGGGCTCGCGGAGCTGCCCGGAAGAGATCCGGGCGTCACGGCCTCAGTGAGGATGCCGCAGATCTTCAGGCCGTTCAGATAAAGGTCGTTCACCCATTTGATCAAAGGGCTCGCGCCCGTCACGGTCTCGACTGCCCGGGCCGCCTGAACGGCGGCTCCCATGGTATAGAGGGGGACGTCCGCGGGGTCTATGACCTTCTTCACCGCGGCGGAAAGATAGATGCCGGAGCCTCCGGGAGAATGGAAAGACCTGCCCAGCCTTCCGCGGCCTGCGGTCTGTTCGCCGGCGGCCACGCAAAGAGGAAGGCTGCCGGGTGCGGCGCCCGCATAACGGTTCTTGGCGTATGTATTGGTGGAATCTATCGTATCGAAGACTCTGAGCTCACACGGAAGGGCGATATGCCGCAGGATCTCCCCGCGGTTCGGAACGCTCTCCCGCAAGCAGGATGCAAAGCCGCTCATGCGGACCTCCTTTAAGGGACTCGGGATCAAGACATATTATAAACTTTTGATCATGGCATAACAACGGAAAGGACAGAAAAACAACCTACAATGGACGGTCACAGTATCATGCCGTCGGTCATCGGGATCGCCCTGCTCCTAATTTGCTCGGCGTACTTCTCGGCTACCGAGACGGCCTTCACGTCACTCAACAGGATACGGATCAAGAACAAAGCGGACTCCGGCGACGAGCAGGCGCAGCGGGTCCTCAAGCTTGAGAGGAACTACGACAGCCTTCTCTCAACGATACTCATAGGAAACAACCTTGTCAACATCGCGACGACCGCGGTGGCGACCAGCCTGTTCATAAGCCTCTACGGGAAATACGGCCCCACGGTCGCGACGGTCTTCACCACCGTCATCGTCCTGATATTCGGCGAGATCACCCCGAAGAGCCTCGCAAAGCAGTACCCCGAACGCTTCGCGATGTTCTCGGCGCCTTTGATCGGGCTGCTCAGGATAGTGCTGATGCCTCTCAACTACATCTTCGGCAAGTGGAGGCAGCTGCTCTCGGTGATCTTCAGGACCGGAAGCGACAAGACCATAACCGAGGACGAGCTCGTCACAATAGTCGACGAAGCATTCGTGACCGGCGGCATCGACGAGAACCAGAGCGAACTCATCCAGAACGCCATAAGCTTCAGCGAGCTGGAGGCCCAGGACGTCCTGACGCCGAGGGTCGACATCGAAGCCATAGAGGAGGACGACTCGATCGAGCAGATCGACAAGGTCTTCCGCGACACCGGATTCTCCAGGCTGCCGGTCTACGAGGACGACCTGGACGGCATATTCGGGATACTGAACCGGAAGGATTTCTACAACTACATCTACCACAGGGAGCACGACGTAAAGCCGGGCGAGATGGTGAAGCCCGTGCTCTATGTGGCGGAGACGATGAAGGCGGCGGAGCTCCTGAAGAAGCTTCAGGAGAGCAAATGCCGCATGGCCATAGTCCTGGACGAATACGGCGGAACGGCCGGCCTCGTCACCATAGAGGACATAGTCGAGGAACTGGTCGGCGAGATCTACGACGAGAGCGACGACGCGCCGGACAGGGATATAACTTTGATGCAGAACGGAAGCTACCGGATCATGGGCTCGGCCAATATCGAGAAGGTGTTCGACTTCTTCGGCGAAGAGGCGGACATCAACGCCACAACGGCGAACGGCTGGGCAGCCATAGAGCTCGACAAGCTTCCGAAGCGCGGCGACCGCTTTGATTATATCGCCGGGCATAAGAAATTCCACGTCATCGTGAGCAAATCCGATGACCGCAAGGCGCTGGAGCTCAACCTCCGCGTCGAGGATCTCAACGATCCGAAAGAAAAAGTTAGAGAAGGAGAAAAGAAATGAGTCTTCTGACAAAGATCTTCGGCGACCCGAACGACAGGGAAGTCCGGAAGATCGAAAAGATAGTTGACGTGATAGAGAGCTACGACTCCGCCATGCAGGCACTGTCCGACGACGAGCTCAGGGCGAAGACCGACGAGTTCAAAGAGCGGATCGCCGGAGGAGCGACGCTCGACGAGCTTCTTCCTGAAGCCTTCGCGGTCTGCCGCGAGGGCGCGGTGAGGAGCCTCGGGATGAAGCACTTCAGGGTGCAGCTGATCGGCGGCGTGGTGCTCCACCAGGGAAGCATCGCCGAGATGAAGACCGGCGAAGGAAAGACTTTGGTCGCGACCCTCCCGGTGTATCTGAACGCGCTCGCAGGCAAAGGCGTCCACGTCATCACGGTCAACGACTATCTGGCAAAGCGCGACGCGGAGTGGATGGGACGCCTGTATACGTTCCTCGGGCTCTCCGTCGGCTGCGTGGTGCACGGGATAACCCCGGAGGAGCGCAGGGCGGCGTACCTCGCGGACGTCACATACGGGACGAACAACGAGTTCGGTTTTGATTATCTGAGAGACAATATGGTGACGGACAGGTCGGCCCTGATGCAGAGAGACCTGAACTACGCCATCATCGACGAGGTCGACTCGATCCTGATCGACGAGGCCAGGACCCCGCTCATCATTTCCGGCAAAGGAGACGACTCCAGCGACATGTACAGGAAGGCCGACGATTTCGTGCGCGGGCTGTCCGGCAAGAAGGTCGTCCGCGAGAAGAAGGGCCCCCTCATGGCCATGGAGGATGACGACGACAACGACTTTGATTTCATAGTAGAGGAGAAGGACAAGCAGGTCGCGCTGACCGACCGCGGCGTCAGGAAAGCCGAGAAGTTCTTCGGAGTCGAGAACTACGGCGACACCGAGAACATGGAGATCAACCACTACGTCCAGCAGGCCCTGAAGGCCCGCAACACCATGGAGCGCGACGTCGACTACATAGTGAAGGACGGCGAGGTCATCATAGTCGATGAGTTCACCGGCCGTCTGATGTTCGGCAGGCGCTTCAGCAACGGGCTGCACCAGGCCATCGAGGCGAAGGAGCGCGTGAGCGTCAGATCCGAGTCCAAGACCCTGGCGACCATCACACTGCAGAACTACTTCCGCATGTACGGCAAGCTCGCCGGCATGACCGGTACCGCCAAGACCGAGGAGAGCGAATTCCTCGAGATCTACAACATGGCGGTAATAACCATCCCGACCAACCTCCCGGTCAAAAGGGAAGACCTTCCCGACTCGGTCTACACCTCCGAGGACGGCAAGTTCAGGGCGATAGTCGAGAGGATCAAAGAGATCCACGCGACCGGCCAGCCGATCCTGGTAGGCACCATCTCGATAGAGAA
>JAFWFF010000153.1 GCA_017515765.1 Bacillota bacterium
CTGCCGCCCTGCCGTTCGTGACAGCCGGCCCCATGCCGTTTCCGCTGATGGCGTGCGCTCCGGCGAATTCGAGTCCGTCGATATAGTGATCGGCCTCCTTCATCTGGAGCCTTGCCACAGCGTGGTCGTCTATGCTGTGTGAATAACCGTAAATGCTGCCCTTCCAGGCGCCGACGTAGTGAGCAATCGTAACGGGCGTAGAGACCTCGATCTCGACGATGTGGTCATGGATGTTGATCCCGCTTACCCTCTCGTATTCGTCGATCATCTCTTTGGCCAGTTTGCGCTTGAAGTCGTAGTAATCCTCTTCCTTCAGGTCGAGGAAGCCCTTTACGAGAGGCAGGTTGGTGATCGAGAACTGGCACATGCCGCCCGGCGTGGCGTCGGGATTCGCGAGGTCGAGGCAGATCGACGTCAGGTATTTGTAAGGACCCGCCGTCTGGTTTTCTTTCCAGATCTCGTCTGTATCCATCGTCTCTCCGGCGGAGAAGATGTTGTAATCTTTGATCCCGAGGTTCTCGGGAGTGTCGTCCAGCACCATCATTACGGACGCTGTGGTCACCGACAGCCTGCGGCCGTTGACCATCTTGACCGCCCCCTCGGGGACCTCGGAAAGCGGCTCTATCATCTGGGTGTAGACTTTGTTCGGGTACGCGCCGCTGATCACGTAATCGCAGCTTATCTCGTCCCCGCGCCTCGTGCGGACGCCCGTGACCTTGCCGTCCTTCACCAGGATCTTATCTACCTCCTGGCAGAACTCGATCTGGGCTCCGTTCTCCTCGGCTTTTGCCTGGAGCTTCATGCTCATCTCGTGCGAATACTTCCTGGGGACATAGCTGCCGCCGCGGAAATAGTCGGCCATCAAAAATGCGTAGATGGTGAACGGCAGCGTGCTCATCGGGTTACCGACATAGATCCAGTACGGAGTCAGGATGTCGACGATGTCCTGCGGGAAACCGAACGTATCGATGACTTCGGTAGCGGTATAGCCCGCGGTCTTTACGAACTCGGGATGCTTCATCAGCATGGCGGGCTTGCTCATCGGGGTCACCGACAGGATATTCATGGAATCGTAGACCGTGTTGCAGAGCTTCATGAACTCGAGCACCTTCGGACCCCAGCCCGGGTACTTGGCGTCGATCTCTTTCGACATGGTCTCGAAGCCGGCGTGAAGCGTGATGTCGATGCCCTTCTTCGGCTCGACGAATCTATACGCTTCAGGGACTCTGAGCCAGTCGATGTCGACGCCGCATTCATCAAAGAACTGGCCGATCTTCAGCCTGTCCTCCTTCGGTCCGATGCTCATCATCTCATGGAGTGTAGCCTCGATCTCAATGCCGTTCCTGACGTAGCTCGTCGCGAGGCCTCCCGGCAGATTGTGCTTCTCCAGGATCAGAATGTCCGTGATCCCCTTCTGCTGAAGCTGAAGGGCGGCGGAGAGGCCCGAAAGCGCTGCTCCTATGATCACGACGTCATAGTGATCTTTGTAAAATTTCATGTTTACCTCCCCGGCGCAAAAAGAAGGAGCGGACGAATCATCCGTTCCTTCTCTGCGCTTGAATCTTAGAAGAATCTTTCTACCAGTTCTCTGGAGTATTCGGCTGTCTCGTCCATGTCGCCGAACGCCATGATCTCGCCTGCGTAGAAGGTGTCGTATTTATCCTGCA
>JAFWFF010000018.1 GCA_017515765.1 Bacillota bacterium
GGTATAGGTCTGCTGCTTGTTCAGCGTCGAAACGCCCTTCTTCAGCGCCTGGAACAAAGTGCTCTCCGAGAGCTTGATGCCCGGAAAGGCCTTGTGGTACTCGCGGCCGACCACGTCTTCGACGTTGATCTGTTCTATCTCGGCCATCGAGCTGTTATAGAACAGCCCCGAGCCGTTTTCGTCGACTATGTATACGCCTTCGTCCAGCAGCCTCAGGAGTTCATTCAGTATCAGCTCGTATCTCGTCTCGTTCATCTCCATTTTTCAAGCCCTCCGGGGCCATTATACAACAAAGCGCGAGCCGGTGCAAATTATTTTGCATCGGCCCGCGCGGGTCGTTCATCTGCCTTAGAATGCGGCACTATTTCCTCGTATTGATATTGATATACTGCGCCTTTACGTTGCTGTAGACCATCTTCTGTCCCGAATACAGCCCGCTGTAGCCGGAGAGCACATAGCTCACGATGCAGGCAAGGCCGAAATACAGGATCCCGCCGCCTCCGAAGAGCTCGCCAGCAAGGAAGATCGAAGCGAGCGGACAGTTGACCGCGGAGCCGAAGACAGCGGCCAGACCTATCGCAGCGGCGAATCCGGCCGGAAGGCCAAGAAGCGGTCCTACCGCACAGCCGAAGGCCGCTCCGACGAAGAAGGAAGGAACGACCTCGCCGCCCTTGAACTCGGCGCCTAGGGTGATCGCGGTAAATAAGATCTTGAGCAGGAAAGCGTAGGGGACTACAGTACCGCTTTCGATCGCGGCGACTATGATCTGCATTCCCGCGCCGTTATAGTCGCGCGTCCCGACAACAAGGGTCAAAAGCACGATGACCGCGCCTCCCGCGGCGGATCTCAGCCACATATTCGGCATGATCTTTTCCATGAACTCTTCCGTGAAGTGGATGCCGCGGCAGAAGAGTATCGTCACAAAAGCGCAGAGCGCACCGAGAGCCCCGACCTTTACCAGTGTGAGCGCGTCGACCTCCGGGATGGTCACCGAAAACCTGGTCGGCTCGACCCCCAGGAGCACCGATATCCCGTAAGCGACGAGAGATGACAGGAGACAGGGGAGAAGCGCCGCGTAGTATACGAGGCCTACACTTATAACAGACATAGCGAAGACCGCCGCGGCGAGCGGAGTCCCGAAGAGCGCCGCGAAGAAGGCCGCCATTCCCGCCATCGTCGCAGTCCTCAGGTCTTTGTCGTCCAGACGCACGAGCCTTCCGTAATAATATCCTACCGTCCCGCCCATCTGAAGGGCGGCGCCCTCACGGCCTACCGAGCCTCCGCAGAGATGAGTCAGTATCGTGGAAAAGAATATCGCGGGAAGCAGCTGAGGCTTGAGCCCGTTCCCGGAGTGTACCTCCTCTATTACGGTATTGGTATTCTGGCCCTCGAGCCCGAAGATGCGATAGATGCCGACGATCGCGAGTCCCGCGGCCGGCAGGAGATACAGGAGCCATGGGTTGCTCTCGCGGAAGGCCGTTGCGAGGCCTACGCCTATGTGAAAGGCGGACCCCAAAAGGCCTGAGACCGCGCCTACCGCGATGGACAGCAGGCACCATTTGATAAGAGCTCTTATATAGTGTGACGGTGTTTCCATTGATTTTGACAGGATCTCTTCGATCGCTCCGGGCCCGAAGCCCGGGTACACGGCGTGATAGGACGGATACGGGTAATGATAGCAGAAAAGGGTTAAAAATGTCAAACTTAAGAGCCCGCCCCTCTGCCGGCGTTGCCTTCGGGCGTTTTCTGTAGTATTATAAATTGCAAATAAACGATACGAGAGGTAAATCACATGAGGATCAGAAGTCCCAAGACCGATCTGGCGGACGCCGACATCGAGACCATCGCCCTGATTTCCGACGCGATGGCGCACCCCGTCAGGCTGGCTCTCTTCCGCTACGTCATGTAGTGCAACAAGGCCATGACCCCGGTCTGCAACAAAGATCTCGTCGCCCAGTTCGGCTACTCGCAGTCCACGATCTCCCAGCACATGGACAAGCTTTTGATCTCCGGCCTTCTGGAGACGAAGAAAGAAAAAAAATACACCTACTATTACGCGAATATCGGTGTATTGATGCGCTATATAAGTCTGGCCAAGAGATTCTCCGTGATCTAGGCCGCCGCCCGGGCCTTCCGGTTCATTTATGGTAGGTCTCGCCGCGGATGATCTTGAAGCTCCTGTAGATCTGCTCCAGAAGGATCACCCTCATGAGCTGATGCGGGAAGGTCATATCCGAAAACGAAAGCGCCATATCCGCCCGTTTGAGCACGTCGCCCGAAAGCCCGAGACTCCCGCCGATCACGAAACAGACATCGCTCCTGCCCTCGAGTCCGAGGGCATTTATTTTGTCCGCGAGGCCCTCCGAGCTGAGCCTCCTGCCTTTGACCGCGAGCGCTATCACATAGTCGCGGGGATCGATCTTCTCGAGGATCCATCTCCCCTCCTGCTCCGCGACCAAAGCCTCCGCGGCCGCACC
>JAFWFF010000019.1 GCA_017515765.1 Bacillota bacterium
AGCAATGATTTTTTGCATCGGCCACCAGTCGTACGTCCATAAGATCCTCACCGGAAGGATAGACGGCTTCAGGGATCTCAGGCAGACCGGAGGGATGTCGGGCTTCCCGAAACGTTGCGAAAGCGACCATGACGCGTATGACACGGGCCACAGCAGCACTTCGATCGGCGCCGCCATGGGCATCGCCTCTGCCAGAGACATAAAAGGCGAGGATTTCAATGTTATAGCCGTTATAGGCGACGGTTCGCTCACCGGCGGGCCGGCTTTTGAAGCCCTGAACAACCTGGGCGATTCCGGCTCGAAGGTCATAGTGATCCTGAACGACAACGGAATGTCGATAAGCGCCAACAAGGGAGGGCTCTCGCGCCATCTGGGCCGTCTGAGATCTTCGGAAGGATACCGCATCCTGAAAGAAGAGACCAAAAAATTCCTTGAGAGCATACCCAGGATCGGACCGGGGATGAAGAACGCGGTCGGAAACGCCAAGGACAGGGTGAAATACGCCCTTATCTCCGGCGGTGTGATCTTTGAAGAGATGGGGCTGACATATCTGGGACCTGTTGACGGCAATGACATCTCCGAGGTCATCACCGTTCTTGAACAGGCCAAACGAGTTGCCGGCCCCGTAATCATCCATATGATGACCAAAAAAGGCAAGGGCTACCGCCCTGCTGAGCAGGCTCCGGACGTTTTCCACGGGATCGGGCCTTTTGACCGCGAGACCGGGAAACCGCTGAGAAGCGGCGGAAAGAGCTATTCCGCGGTATTCGGGGAGACGATGGCAGAGATCGGGCAGGATACGAGAGTTACCGCTATCACCGCGGCGATGCAGGGGGCGACAGGGCTCTCCCGATTCGCCGAAATGTACCCAGACAGGATATTCGACGTAGGCATCGCCGAAGCGCATGCGGTGATATTCGCCGCGGGGCAGGCGGTCCAGGGGCTCAGGCCGGTCGTAGCGATCTACTCCACCTTCCTTCAGAGAGCCTATGACGAGATAATGGAAGACGTCTGCCTGCAGAACCTTCCGGTCGTCTTTGCGATAGACAGAGCCGGGATAGTGGGCCAGGACGGGGAGACGCATCACGGCATCTTTGATATCTCATACCTGCTCCCGATGCCCAATATGCGCGTATTCGCACCCTGTGACGGAGTACAGCTAGCCGAGATGCTGAAATACGCTCTGACGCTTGACTGCCCCTGCGCCATAAGGTATCCGAGGGGTTCTGCCATAACCGAAAGCCTCGCAGGGCAGCCTTTCAGAGGCATGAACATCACGGTGAGAGAGGGGAAAGACGCAGTCATCATGGCTGTGGGAACCACACTTTCCAGAGCGCTTGCGGCATCGGACCTGCTCGCCGGGAAGGGCATCTCCTGCGCTGTGGTAAACGTCGGCGCAGTAGACCCGCATGACCCCTATCTTCTCGAGATAGCGGCGGGAGGGCTTCCGGTGTTCACCGTGGAAGACAATGTCATCGAAGGCGGTTTCGGAGCTTCCTTCAAAGCCGCCTGCACGGATGGCAGGGTAACAGTCTTCGCTCTCCCTGACAAGTTCATCCGCCACGGAGACACTGAGACACTGTTCAGGGAATCCGGACTTGATCCGGAAAGCATAGCCGAAAGGATAAGGACAGCGCTTGAAGGAAAGAATTGACGTACTCCTCGTGAACAAAGGCTTTTTCCCATCGAGGGAGAAAGCAAAAGCTGCGCTGATGGCAGGGCTCGTTTCAGTGGACGGAGCCCTCTTTGACAAGCCCGGGATGACTGTCGATACCGAAGCCGAGATAACGGTAAAAGGCGACACCTGTCCCTATGTGAGCAGGGGAGGCCTCAAACTCGAGAAGGGCCTTGACTTTTTTGAGATCTCGCCTGCAGGGCTGACATGCCTTGACATAGGGGCGTCGACCGGCGGGTTCACCGACTGCCTGCTTTCCAGAGGCGCGGCTAAGGTCTACGCGGTCGACGTCGGATACGGCCAGCTCGATTATAAACTCAGGATCGACCCTCGTGTGGTAAACATCGAAAAATGCAATTTCCGTTATATGGATGACAGCCTGATCCCTGAAAAGATCGGTTTCTTCTGCTGCGACGTATCTTTCATATCGCTCGGACTGATCATCCCTCCGGCGGTCCCGCTTCTCGCTGATGACGCAAGCGGCGTAGTCCTGATCAAGCCTCAGTTCGAAGCCGGGCGCGACCAGGTCGGAAAGAAAGGCATAGTCAGAGACCCCGAAGTCCACAGGCAGGTGATCGCCAAAGTCATCGCGATGGCTGAGCATAACGGCCTCGCTGCCGCTGGCCTCACACATTCGCCGGTTACGGGCGCAAAAGGGAATATCGAATATCTTTTGTACCTTAACAAAGCCCCCGGAATGGGGTATAATAATTTGATGGACAAGGTCGACGAAGTCGTGGAAAAAGCGCGTCTCGAGCTTGGCCGTTAGAAGTGCTGCAGTATTTCATAAAAGAGAAAAGGAGAAATCAAGCCATGCAGTTTTCACAGCGCGTTGAGACAATGCAGTTCTCACCAATCAGGAAGTTCAATCCAATCGCCGCCAGAGTTAAGGAAAAGGGCAAGAAGGTCTATCATCTTAACATCGGACAGCCGGACGTAGAGACTCCGGACTGCTTCATGGACGCGATCAAAGCTTATAACGCCGCAGTGATAAAATACGCAGAGTCCGGCGGAGTCACGCAGCTTCAGGACGCGGTCATCGATTATTACAAGACTTACGGTATCGAACTCGAAAGAGGCGACATGATAGTCACCAACGGCGGATCCGAAGCTCTTACCATGGCTTTCCTTTCCCTTGTGAACCCCGGTGACGAAGTGCTCGTACCCGAACCTTTCTATACCAATTACCACACCTTCCTCACCACCGCCGGCGGAAAGATCGTGCCCATCACGACCAAGGCGGAAGAGGGATTCAGCTATGCTACCAGAGAGCAGATAGAGCCTTTGATCACCGACAAGACCCGCGCCATCTGCTGCATCACTCCGGGAAACCCGACCGGAAACGTACTCACGCTCGACGAGATGAGACTCGTCTGCGAGATCGCCAAGGAACATGATATCTTTGTCATCGCCGACGAAGTTTACCGCGAGTTCGCATATGACGGCAGACCCGTGACGTCCTTCGGAATGCTTCCCGAATACTCCGACAGAGTGATCATCATCGACTCCGTATCGAAGCGCTATTCCGCCTGCGGAGCGAGGATCGGCCTCTTGGTATCCAAGAACAAAGAACTCATGAGCTATGCTATGAAGATCGCTCAGGCGAGGCTCTGCGTATCCACTGTCGACCAGATCGGTTCTGCCAGTCTGTTCAAGCTTCCTGCTTCCTATTATGAGGAAGTGAAAGCTGAGTACTGCGGGCGCCGCGACGTGGTCTACGAAGAGATGATGAAGATCCCCGGAGTCGTCTGCAGAAAGCCGGGCGGAGCGTTCTATATGACGGTAAAGCTCCCCGTTGACAACGTTGAGGACTTCCTCATGTTCATGCTCGAGGAGTTCGAAGACAACGGCGAGACCGTCATGTTTGCGCCTGCCGAAGGATTCTACGCTACACCGGGCCTCGGAAAGGATGAGATCCGTATCGCCTACGTCCTCAACCAGAAGGACATGAAGCGCGGCGCCGAGCTCATCAGACTGGGCATCGAAGCATACAACGCTAAGAAAGGCAAATAACGTCAATGGCAAAATTGTCCCCCATGATGGAACAATATTTTGAGATAAAAGAGAAGCACCCCGGGTGCATTCTCTTTTTCCGTTTGGGGGACTTCTATGAAATGTTCTACGACGACGCCAAAACGGCGTCCCGGGAACTTGAACTCACGCTTACAGGCAAGAACTGCGGCCAGGAGGAAAGGGCCCCCATGTGCGGGGTCCCTTTCCATTCCGCGGACACTTATATCGCCAGGCTCGTCGAGAAGGGCTATAAGGTCGCGATCTGCGAGCAGGTAGAGGATCCTGCTCTCGCCAAGGGCCTGGTGAAGCGTGAAGTCATCCGGATAGTGACTCCCGGAACCCTTACCGAGCAGAGCATGCTGGACCAGGGCAGGAACAACTATCTCGCTTCACTTGCTTCCGAGGGCGGAGCCATCGGCTTTGCTTACTGCGACATATCGACCGGCGAGCTCGCCGTCACCGAAATGTCCGGAGGGAGCGCTTCGTTTTCCGAGCTTCTCGGCGAGATAAACCGCCTTGAGGTCAGAGAACTTATCTTAAGCCGCCGGTTTGCCGACGACTACGGCTGTGAAGAACTGAAAGCGATCCTGGGCACCGAGCCCGGGCTTCTCCCGGACGAGGCGTTCTCGCTCAGCAACGCGCGCGACCTGATCGAAGGGCAGCTCGGCAAAGGCGCCGCTGCGAGATCAGGCCTGACCGGAAGAGACGCTGCGCTCTCGGCTCTCAAGGCCCTTTTCACATATCTCCTTGACACCCAGAAGCAGAGCCTCAGGCAGCTGCTCTCATGCAGATGGTTCGATATCGGGACCCGCATGCCGCTCGACAAGGCCACCCTTCGGAACCTTGAGATCACAGAGACCCTTTACGACAAAAAGATCAAAGGCTCTCTCCTCGGCATACTCGACAGGACCGGAACAGCGATGGGCTCCAGACTTCTTAAAAGATGGCTGAAAGAGCCTCTTAACGATTCCTTCTCAATAAATGAGCGCCTCGACGGGGTGGAAGAGCTGTATTCAAACGATCTCCTGCTTAACGACTTACGCGTAGAACTCAGGGATATTTACGATTTCGAACGCCTGATATCCAGAGTGGCGGCCGGGACCGCCGGCGCCAGGGACCTGATGGCCCTCTCTTCGTCATGCGCCGTGCTTCCTTTGATCAAAGGCGATCTTATGGACTGCGGGAGCAGCATCCTTCTCGGTATTGGCGCCAGGATCGCGGACCTCTCGCCGGTCACCGAACTCATCGACTCTTCGATAGACCCGGACGCGCCGCCGTTCCTTAGGGAAGGCGGGCTCATCCTGGACGGTTATTCCCCGGAGCTCGACTCGCTCAAGGATTCGATCAAAGACGCCAAGATCTGGATCGCGGGCCTTGAGGGGAGGGAACGCGAGCGCACGGGCATAAAGAACCTGAAAGTCGGATTCAACAAGGTCTTCGGATACTACATCGACGTCACGAGGAGCAATTCCGACCTGGTGCCGGACGACTATATCCGCAAACAGACCCTTGTGAACAACGAAAGATACATAACTCCCGAGCTGAAAGAGATGGAGAATCTCGTGCTCAACGCGGAGTCCAAGATAAACAAGCTGGAATATGAGATCTTCTCGCGCATAAGATCAGAAGTCGAAACGTATATCGGCGAGATCCAGCGCACCTCACACGCCGTCGCGGAGCTCGACGTCCTCTGCTCCTACGCGTACGTGAGCCGAATCAATGGCTACGTGAAGCCTGTGGTCGACGACGGGATGGAGATCTCGATAGAGGAAGGAAGGCATCCTGTCATCGAACAGACTGAGGGACAGGGGCGCTTCGTTTCCAACGATACATACCTCAACGGTACGGATACCTCTCTGGCGGTCATAACAGGCCCTAATATGGCCGGAAAGTCGACTTATATGAGACAGACCGCTTTGATAGTCCTGATGGCTCAGACGGGCTGTTTCGTGCCTTGCAGGAGGGCCCGCATCGGAGTGGTCGACAGGATATTCACCAGGATAGGCGCATCCGACAATCTTTCACAGGGACAGTCGACGTTCTACGTGGAGATGAGCGAGCTGTCATACATTCTCAGCTGTGCCCGCGAACGCAGCCTCATCATACTCGATGAGATCGGAAGAGGCACCAGCACGTACGACGGCCTTTCGATCGCCTGGGCTACTGCCGAATACCTGACCGGTGAAAAACGCCGCATAAGGACTTTGTTCGCAACGCACTACCATGAGCTCACAGCCCTTGCGGACGAGCGCCCGGGCATAGTCAACCTGAGCGTCGATGTAGCCGAGGAAGGCGGAGAGATAGTATTCCTCCACAAGATAGTATCGGGAGCCGCGAGCCGCAGCTACGGCATCCACGTGGCGAAGCTGGCGGGCATACCTTCAGAGCTTCTCTCCGAAGCGGAAAACAGGCTCTCAGACCTCGAGAGATCAAAGGGAGAAGCCGCAGTATCCGGACAAGATAAGGCTGAGGCGGGATCCCCTCGCCTCCGCAGGTACCGGAAGTTCACGCGCATCTTACACAGGCCGCGCCGCGGAGGAGGGCACCCAGCTATCGCTTTTCATGAGCAGCGCCGACGCAGGGATCCTTGAGAGGATCCGCGATCTCGATATCATGGAGATCACCCCGGGCAAAGCCATAGATATACTTACAGAGCTTCAGAAGGAGCTTAACAGCCAGGCAAGGTAGTCATAATGATCAGAGTACTCGATAAGGAAGTAGCGGATAAGATCGCAGCCGGCGAAGTTATAGAGAGGCCTGTTTCCATAGTCAAAGAGCTCCTTGAGAACTCGATCGACGCAGGCTCTTCTTCCATTACAGTCGAGATCAAAGGCGGAGGGCGCGAGCTTATACGCGTTACGGACGACGGATGCGGCATACCTTCGGAAGAAGTCGGGACCGCTTTTCTCCGCCATGCAACCAGTAAGATAAGGACTGTTAAAGACCTCTCCGCGCTTCACACTCTCGGCTTCCGCGGCGAAGCTCTCGCGAGCATAGCAGCCGTTTCGCATCTAGAGATCGTGACCAGGACAGGTGATGAACAGGCCGGAAAACGAATGGTGATGAGGGGAGGGGACGTCATCGTTTCCGAACCTGTAGGAGCGCCGAGGGGCACTACCATTACCGTAACGGATCTTTTTTACAACGTTCCGGCGCGCGCTGCATTTCTTAAGAGCGAAGGCGCCGAAGCCGGTCGTGTGATCGATCTTTGTTCGCGGATAGCGCTCACGTGCGCGGACGTCAGGATCAAGCTCATATCGAACGAACGCCTGGTGTTCGCGACGTCCGGAAACGGGAGCCTCATCTCCGCCATACTCGCGGTTTACAAGGACCGTGAATACCGTGACCTTATACCGGTCGACCACACTTACGGGGATATCCGCGTGGTAGGCTACATCTCCAGGCCATCCCTCAACAGAAGCAACAGAAGGGACCAGTATTTCTTCGTGAACGGAAGGACCGTAGAGAGCCCGCTTCTTGAGAAAGCCCTTTCTTCGGCATATAAGGAGAGGATGTTCGAGGGAAGGCATCCGATAGCTTTCCTTTTTGTCGAAGTGCCGCCGGGAAGGCTCGACGTCAACATCCATCCGAACAAAAGGGAGGTCCGTTTCAGCGATGAGGTCGCTGTCCTGACAGCGGTGACCGAGGGCTGCAAACGCTCGCTCCTCACGTCCATGGCTGTCGCAGAAGCAGCCGATAACGCAGTACTTTACGAACAGAAACAGCCTCAGCGGACCGAGTATTCTGCTTTTGCCGAGAAAGCCTCCGGCTACGGAAGGCCAGAAGAAAAACAGCTTGATATCAAGGACATCCTTGCCGGTAAGCGCGAAGCCAGGCCCATAGAGGAAGACAAGGCTTCTGCCGAAGTAAAACTCCGCGTAAGGGATCTTTCGGACGTTTTCGGCGATCCGGACATATATCCGCCGGCTGTCCCGCCTTTTGATCTCTCCGAGCTGAGCATCAAAGGCATAATCTTCGACACCTATATCGTAACCACGGACAGCTCGGCCTGTTATATCTTTGATCAGCACGCAGCGCATGAGCGCGTGAACTACGAGAGATTCGTCGACGCGTTCTTCTCCGGCGAGAGGCTCAGCCAGATACTCCTGATGCCCTTCACGTTCGACGTCCATCCCGAGCTCGCCGAAGACCCGGAGAGATGGATGCTGCCGCTCTCCAAAATGGGTTATTCTCTCGAACCGTTCGGTGACAATACGTTCATAGTCCGTGAGATCCCGGAGTTCACCACCCTCGGAGAAGCGGAAGATTTCATCCGGCTCTATACCGAAGCATATCAGGAAGGAGTAAGCCTGGATAACCGAGTGGTCATAGACAAACTGATCACCAAAGCCTGCAAGAGCTCGATCAAAGCCGGCGACAGCATCTCCCCGGAGGAGGCCAGAGCTTTGCTCGACAGCCTTAAACTGTGCAGGAACCCGTTTTCCTGTCCGCATGGCAGGCCGACTTTCGTAAGGCTCACCGAATATGACCTCGAGCGCATGTTCAAACGCGTGCAGTAAAGGCGGTAAAACGATGGATGTGCTGGTCATCTGCGGGCCGACTGCCGTCGGAAAGACAGACGTCGCGATCCGCGTCTCCGAAAAACTGAACGGCGAGATAGTTTCCTGCGATTCCATGCAGCTTTATGAGCATATGGATATCGGAAGCGCCAAACCGGACGCGGAAGAACTCGCCAGAGTCCCGCATCACCTCATAGGGGCTGTTGATCCGCGCGAACCTTTCAGCGTCGTCAAATACCGTGAGCTGGCGCTGGAAGCGATAAGAGACATCAAAGCCAGAGGAAAGCTTCCCGTCATCTGCGGAGGGACCGGACTGTATCTGGACGCGCTTCTTTACGAACTTGATTTCGCGGGCGTTCCCGAAAACGATCCTTCTTACCGCGAAGAGCTTTACAGGATCGCAGAGACAGAAGGGCCGGAAGCTCTCCACCGCATCCTTGAAACGCTCGACGAGGGATCGGCAGCGCGCATACATCCGAACAACATCAAGCGAACTGTTAGAGCCATAGAATCCGCCAGGACAGGTTTTCCCATAGCGGATTTCGCCTCCGAACGCGTGCCCAATCCGGAGATCGATCCTGTTTTGACCGGGCTCACGCGCGACAGAGCCGAGCTCTACGGCAGGATCAACATGAGAGTCGATATCATGCTGGAGAAAGGCCTTGTCGATGAAGTCCGCGGCCTCATGGACATGGGACTCACCGATTCCGACATTTCGATGAAAGGGATCGGCTATAAGGAAGTTATCGCTTATCTCGAGGGAAGATGCGGATATGAAGAGATGCGCGATAACATCATGAAGAACACCAGGCATTACGCCAAGAGGCAGATGACCTGGTTCAAGCGGTATGAAGAAATGAAGTGGTTCCTTCTATCCGGAGACGGTGCGGAAGAAAGGGCCGCTGCGGAGATCATTGAATGGCTAAGCAGAAGATAGTCGTACACAACAAGAGCGACAGGCCTGACAACGTGGTTGCCAGGGAAGCCGAGATAATGGCGGAATGCACCGCGATAGAAGCTCTTCTTCCGAGATTCATGAGGGGCTATTTTATCTATCTTAAAGGTAATGTCCTGCCCAAGACGAGGCTCGCTTATCTCCAGGACGTGCGCTTTTTCTGCGAGTATCTTATCAATGAGACTGCCCTTACGGAGGCGGAAGACATCAAAGACATCAAGCTCTCTGACTTCAATAAGATCAAAGCCGTCGACATCAATCTGTTCATAGACTACTACAGGCACTATACGGTCACCGGGGAGGACGGGACGATCTATGTCTACGAGAACAGCAACAAATCCCTAGCCCGAAAGAAATCGTCGGTATCCGTGCTGTTCAAGCAGCTTTACCGCGACGAGCTTCTGGACAAGAACATAACAGACGGTTTCGACCCGATCCGGGTGCCCAAGGCCGGCGAGAAGGAGATCAAAGCCCTCCAGGACGACGAGGTCATGATCATGCTTGACGCCGTCTCGACAGGCGCAGGGCTCACAAAGCACGAACTCGCTTACTGGCAGAGGACCAAAAAGCGCGACAAGGCCATTTTGATCCTCTTCCTCACATACGGGCTCAGGCTTTCCGAGCTGTGGCAGCTCAACATAGATTCCTTCAACTTCCACCGCGGGGAGTTCAAGATCTACCGCAAGAGGGGCAAAGAGAGCGTGATGCCTCTCAACGATTCGGTCACAGCAGTAATCCACGATTATATCGATAACGAACGTCCGCGCAACGACGAACTGGATCCGGCTGAACAGGACGCGCTTTTCCTCTCGATCCAGGGGAAAAGGATGACCGAACGGCAGGTGAGGGAACTCGTTAAGAAATACACTTCTATCGCGCTTGGCACGTCAAGACGCGCCGGCTACAGCCCTCACAAACTGCGCGCGACCGCGGCAACGAGCCTAATCGGAAGGGGAAACTCCATATATGACGTCGCGGCTCTTCTGGATCACGAACAGGTGACCACCACGCAGCTGTACGCGCGCCACAAACAGGACGTAAAGCGCAATCTCGTAAGGGATATGGAATGGGAAAAAGAACGCCTCGAAGGGATAAAAGATGATAAATAACAGCGTAACAGAACAGATAAACGAATATTACAAACAAACGTTCGGATTTTCGGATGACCTGATCGCGCTTGTAGCCGAGTGTGAGGAAGAACTCGCGGAAGCCTTTGATCATCAGGAAAAAGTGGCTGAATACTGGCAGGCAAGGGTGCTCAGGGCATTCCAGGAAGCCAGGATATCCGACACTCATTTCGCGTGGAACACGGGCTACGGACATAACGACCTTGGACGTGAGAAGACTGAGGAAGTATTCGCAGGCGTTTTCGGCGCGGAAAAGGCTTTGGTAAGGACCAATATAGTGAACGGCACACACGCGATAGCGCTTGCGCTCCTCGGTGTCCTGAAGCCCGGAAACGGCCTTATTTACTGCACCGGGACGCCTTATGACACAATGCAGACGGTG
Source organism: Bacillota bacterium (assembly GCA_017515765.1). Lineage (GTDB taxonomy): Bacteria > Bacillota > Clostridia > Peptostreptococcales > Anaerovoracaceae > Eubacterium_B. Next base: position 10,673 of record JAFWFF010000019.1, read on the forward strand.
ATCGGGACCGCCGGAAGCAGCGGGAAGAACGGGGAACCTGTCCAGGGAACGCTTCTTGAACAGGGAGTAAAGTACGCTGAAGTGCCCCTTGACGAGAATGACTGGATAGACATCGAAGCGCTCAGGGCGGCTGTTGACGGAAGCACCAGGATGATCGCCGTACAGCGTTCGATGGGATATGGTTTCCGTAATTGTATTACTGTAAATCAAATCGAAAAAGTCGTAAAACTGGCAGCCGAAGAGAGCCTCAGGCAGAACAGGAGCCCAGAAGACAGGATCCTCGTCATGGTAGACAACTGCTACTGCGAATTCGTCTCCTTTGATGATATAGGCGCATCCGGTGCTGACATTATCTGCGGTTCTCTGATCAAAAATCCGGGCGGCGGAATAGCGCTTTCAGGCGGCTATATCTGCGGTAAAGAAGCTCTTATCGACCAGATCAGCTACAGGCTGACATGCCCCGGGATCGGCGCTGAATGCGGCCTCACATTCGGCCAGACCAGACCTATGCTCCAGGGTCTTTTCGTATCTCCGAGAGTGTCCGAAGGAGCCGTGAAAGGCGCCATGCTCTGCGGAAAAGTCATGGAAAAGCTGGGTTATGAGGTCTGTCCAGCCGGAAACGCTCTGCGCAGCGATATAATACAGGCTGTCCGCATCGGATCTCCCGAAGGCCTGAGCGCATTCTGCCTCGGCATCCAGAAAGCGGCTCCTGTCGATTCACATGTAGTTCCCGTGGGCGACGAAATGCCCGGCTACGACGATCCTGTGATAATGGCTGCCGGCACCTTTGTTCAGGGTTCTTCCATCGAGCTGTCTTGCGACGGTCCGGTCAGAGAGCCTTATACCGCTTATTTCCAGGGCGGCCTCAGCTACGCGCACTCCAAGATCGGCCTCATGACTGCCGTCAAAGAACTTCTCGGCTGACCCATGTCCAAAGGATCAAAACTCTCAGAAAGGTTGAAAAATACAGATCGCGCGAAGCTTGTCGCGAGCGTTCTGAAGTTCGTGCTTCTGCTGGCGATAGTCGTTTCCGTGCCGGTCTATCTTTTCGTTTTTAAGCGCGATATCATCCTTGAATTTGAGAATTTCGACGATGTCGTGGCCTTTATCGAGTCGCACGGCCGCGAAAGCGTTCTTATTTATTTTGCTCTCGAGATCCTGCAGCTCGTGATCAGCGTCCTTCCGGGACAGGTATTCCAGATCGCCGCGGGATATATCTTCGGGCTCGTCCCGGGCATCATCTATACGCTTATCGGAGCCATTGCCGGTACTGCCATAACATACTGGATCTCATATCTGCTGGGACGTGACGCCATAAACCTTCTGATCGATCCTGAGAAGGCCGATTACTATATCGAACGGCTGAACAGCAAAAGGGCCTATATCATTGTTTTTCTGCTGTTCCTGATCCCCGGAATACCAAAAGACACGATAACTTATTTTGCCGGCGCGTCAAACATCAGGTTCAAACCTTTCCTTATCCTTTCGATCCTCGGCAGGATGCCTGCAATGATCGGAAGCATTCTGATAGGGTATATGTACAGAAGCGGCAACACGCTCGGGGCAGGGGGGATACTTGCATTCGCAGCTGTTGTATTTGCTGTCTGTGTCTGGAAGAGGCGCGAACTCTCGCGTTTTATCGACAGATTCTACGATAAGATCTCGGGATAGATCCCATTATCCATTTTTACGGTCAAAATAAAAAAGCCTGACGTTTTTCGAACTTTTGTTCACTTTCCTGTTGACAGCGAACGTATATTCTGTTATATTCTAAAAAAGAACAGATATTCGTTTTAGAAAATCAACGGAAAGTAGGCGATAAGCATGTCGAATATGGTCTTCGGAAAATATCGTGTTGTATCCAAGTTCAGGTTTACACTCTTTATAAGCATCGTTACGATCATCATATGCATGTGCCTCAGCTATATAAACGGTTCTGCATATGTCAGCGGATCTTCTATGGACGTTTACGAGACTGTCACGGTAAAGCCCGGAGATACGCTTTGGGATATCGCAGCAGAACACGTTCAGCCGAATACAGACATCAGGACATTTGTCCATGAACTCGAAGAACTTAACTCTATAGACGGTGGATGCCTGATCGCCGGACAGGAGATAATCATACCCGTATAAGGATCGATAGATAAAAACGCCTTAAAAGGCCGATTTCGAGCCCGATATTTCTTAGTCATTGCCGAATGTGCTGCCGTGACCAGGCTAAAGTCCCAAGAACGTTGAAATTTCAACGTTCTTTTATATCGAGGCTCAAATTTGCGTTTTAAGCGGTTTTTTCACACTTAGTCGATATCCAGTACCTGTTAAAAAAGTCTTAAAACTGCGATTTTAGGCCTGCAGGGCATTATCGGTCAAAAGATCGGTACGGAATCCGAAATCCAGGCTGAGGGCCGGTTGGAAAACATAAGAATTAAATCAAACAGATTCAATAAGACCTATGCAATAGGATCTGATCTGCTCAGCCTGAGCAATGCGGAGGACAGTATCTTAAAGAATAGTTTGGATAAGGGAAGCGCACAGTTAGCTGAAGTGAAATGATCATGACAGTATGAGCATTGGAATTTCAATCCGGGGGACTTTTACGGATAAATGCCGGGGGACCCGGTTCCCGGCAGGTTTTTATATAAAACATTTCCCAAAATTATGATTTAAGGAATAGTTTTAGATTTGTAAATATGGGTGCCGATATGGCTTGCCGGCACCCTTCTGTTCAGTCCCCTGTTGAAACTGTTCTTTTAAAAATCATCTGATGAAGTTTGTGGAGACGCGCGGTTCGGTCTCCGGATAAGGCACTCCGGCTTCCAGGCCGGCTTCTTTGATCTTCAGGAACCATGCCATGTTTCTGGCAAGCGTTCTCATGATCTGAAGTCCTTCGGCGTCCTGACGCACTTCATCGGGAGTGTTTCCGTGGACCATGGCCCAGTACTGTGACGCGATGACCACGGACTGGGAGTACATCGTATATTTGTTCAGCTGGTCGAGAGCGGAGGTCGTCCCTGCCCTTCTGGCAGATACTATCGATGCGCAGGGCTTGTGATTGAACGGGCTCTTGCCGCCTCGGGATGTGGAATAGCAGAGCCGGTCCATAAAGCTCATCATCGAGCCGTTTATACCCGAATAATACACCGGTGAACCGAAAATATAGCCGTCGTATTCAGGAAGCAGCTCAGCCGCCTCGTTAACGACGTCTTTGATCGCGCATTCTCCGGTCTTCACGCAGCTTCCGCAAGCCAGACAGCCCGAAATGGGCTTGGTGCCGATCCAGAAGATATCAGCGTCGATTCCCTGTTTTTCAAGCTCTCCGGCGATTTCGGAAAGCGCCGTATACGTGCAGCCGTTCTTCCTTGGGCTTCCGTTTACAAGCAGTACTCTCATGGTGTTACACTCCTATCAGAAATCAGTCATAGCGGCCCCGAGGAACAAACCGAAGACAACCACGAAGAGCACTGTGAGCACCACACCGGTTATAACGCCTATCAAAGCACCCTTCCCTGCCGATTTGGCATTGAGCGGCGTCTGGTCTTTCCACACCAGGTAAAGGATCAGGCCTACGAGCGGAAAGAAGAACGAGAGAATGCCGAAACCCGTAGAAGGAGCGTCTTCCAGATTCGCCGCTGCGTTCATGCCGGCAGCGTAATACGGATCAGGCTGCGGAGCATTGTAGTATCCGCGTGTCTCAAAACCGGCTCCCGAAGTTCCCTGCTGATCGTTCGCGTCGCTTACGGAAACGGGGGCGCCGCAGGAAGTGCAGAACCTGGTGCCTTCCGGCAGGAATTTTCCACATTTTGTGCAATACATATCTTTCTCCTTTATATGCCTTTAAAGTATCTGACAGCTGATCTGAATAGTCCCATGTCGAATTCTCCCGGGACGTTCTTGTAGAGGTTCTTCCCAACTCTCTCCGCGTGGCCCATCTTGCCGAGCACCCTGCCGTCAGGCGAAGTGATGCCCTCGATGGCGCAGAACGATCCGTTGGGGTTGAACTGGATATCGCCGGAAGGCTCACCTGCAAGATCAACGTACTGAGTTATTATCTGCCCGTTCTCGGCCAGCATCGCTATATCCTCTTCAGAGGCCACAAATCGCCCTTCTCCGTGCGAAATAGGCACAGTATAGATATCTCCCACCTGTGTCTCCGCAAGCCAAGGAGATTTGTTTGAGGCGACCCTGACGCGAACGAGCTTGGACTGGTGGCGCCCGATCTCGTTAAAGGTCAGGGTCGGATCCGAATAATCGGAGTCCTCTATCCTTCCGTACGGGACCAGACCGAGTTTGATCAAAGCCTGGAATCCGTTGCAGATACCGGCCATCAGTCCGTCACGCTCATCGAGGAGCTCTGAAACGGCCGCGCTTATCTCCGGGTTTCTGAAGAAAGCTGTTATGAATTTGCCGGACCCGTCCGGTTCGTCTCCGCCTGAGAAACCGCCAGGAATGAAGATGATCTGTGACTCTTTGATGCGGGAAGCGAAGGATTCGACCGATCTGGCAACGTCTCCCGGCTCGGTGTTCCTAATAACGAAGATCTCCGGTTCCGCGCCTGCGTCCGCGAAAGCTTTGGCAGAGTCGTATTCGCAGTTGGTGCCCGGGAATACGGGTATGAGCACTCTCGGTTTCGCGACATGTATGGACGAGGAACGCAGCCTTTCGCCCTGGAAGGTAAGATGGCGCGTGTCGATCGGCCTGGTCTTGATATTGCAGGGATAGACTGGCTCGAGCTTGGATTCGTAGATATCGGAGAGCTCAGAGATCTTCACCTCTTCCCAGCCGCGCTTTATGATCGGGACATCGGCGGTCATGCCGACTTTGACTGCCGTCCAGGCGGATGATCTCGCCTTGAAACCGGCTATGATATCTTTCGCGCTGACATCCTCTGCCGCCTCGATGAGCAAAGCGCCGTGCCTCATCGCGAAGAGCTCGTCCGGCGCGGAAACGGGGCTGGAGCTGTCGAGCTCAACGCCGATCCCGTTGCCGAACGACATCTTCATCAAAGCTTCCGCGATGCCTCCGGGACCCAGCGCGTATGCGCTCAGGACGCTTCCGGCGGCTGTGAGGTCGGATACCGAGTCATAGAATCCGCGTATATCACCTGTCGGGAATCCGTTTTCGTCGTATTCCGGAGCAAGGAGGATCAGGTCATTGCCGCAGCCCTTGAATTCGGGAGACAGGATGTCTTCAGCCTTCGCTGTTGTGACCGCGAACGATACGAGGGTCGGAGGAACGTCGATATCCTCGAAGGACCCGCTCATCGAGTCTTTGCCGCCTATCGCTCCTATGGAAAGAGCCATCTGGGCCTTAAAGGCGCCGAGGACAGCTGCGAAAGGAAGGCCCCATCTGGAGGGAGTCCTTCCGGGCTTCGGGAAATACTCCTGGAACGACAGATATGTGTCCGTGAGATCAGCTCCGGCGGCAACGAGTTTTGCTGCCGAAGAGATGACCGCGGTATAAGCGCCGTGGTATGGGTTCGCGCTGGAGACATAGGGATCGAATCCCCATGACATCACTGAGCAGTCGTCGGTATGCCCCTTCTCTACCGAGATGAGGTTTACCATCGCCTGGATCGGAGTTCTTTGATAGATGCCGCCGAAGGGCATGAGGACGGTGCCCGCGCCTATGGTTGAGTCAAAACGCTCGGAAAGGCCGCGCCTTGAGCAGATATCGAGGCTTCCGGCCATCTCCCTGTATCTCTGGGCAAAATTGCCTTTATATGTCCGCTCAGCAGCTGCCGGCTCTTCGATCTCGATATCGATATGCTTCTCTGCGCCGTTGGTGTCAAGGAAGCTTCTCTCGATCTCAACTATAGTCTTGCCGCGCCATTCCATGGTGAGGACCGCGTCGTCCGTGACTTCGGCGACCCTGGTGCAGGAAAGGTTCTCAAGAGCGGAAAGCTCGATGAATCGCTCTTCATCTTCGGGAGCGACAACTACTGCCATCCTCTCCTGGGATTCGCTTATCGCAAGCTCGGTCCCGTCGAGGCCTTCGTATTTCTTCGGGACCTTGTCAAGGTCGATGTGCAGTCCGTCAGCAAGCTCTCCGATAGCGACCGATACGCCGCCGGCTCCGAAGTCATTGCATCTTTTGATGAGCTTTGAGGCTTCGGGGTTTCTGAAAAGTCTCTGGAGCTTCCTCTCTTCGGGGGCATTGCCCTTCTGGACCTCCGCGCCGCATGTCGCCAGAGATTCGGTGGTGTGGGACTTTGACGAACCCGTAGCTCCGCCGCAGCCGTCTCTTCCGGTCTTGCCGCCGAGCAAAAGGACCACGTCGCCTGCGGAGGGTCTTTCTCTCCTGACGTTCTCTGCGGGAGCCGCAGCTATGACAGCGCCGACTTCCATTCGCTTTGCGACGTATCCCGGATGATAGAGCTCGTCAACGATGCCGGTCGCGAGTCCGATCTGGTTGCCGTAGGAGCTGTAGCCCGCGGCAGCGGTAGTAACTATGGTTCGCTGCGGAAGCTTTCCCTTGATGGTCTCGGAAACGGGTGTGAGAGGATCCCCCGCTCCGGTGAGCCTCATGGCTGAATATACATAGCTTCTTCCCGAGAGCGGATCCCTGATGGCTCCGCCTATGCATGTCGCCGCGCCGCCGAACGGCTCGATCTCGGTGGGATGGTTGTGAGTCTCGTTCTTGAAAAGCAAAAGCCACGGTTGGACCTCTCCGTCAACTTCAACGTCTATCTTGACCGTGCATGCGTTGATCTCTTCCGACTCGTCGAGTTTGTCGAGAAGTCCCCTGCTCTTAAGAGCTTTGGCCGCGATGGTCCCGATATCCATTAGGGTAACGGGCTTCGCTTCCCTTCCGAGCTCCCTGCGGAGCGCGAGGTACTCGTTATAGGTGACTTCTATCTCGGAAGCGTCTTTGCCGCTGCCGAAGGACACGCTGTCTATCGTTGTATTGAATGTGGTATGTCTGCAGTGGTCGGACCAGTAGGTATCTATCACCCTGATCTCGGTTATGCTCGGCTCTCTCCCCTTCTCCCTGAAATAATCGCGGCACATGGTGAGATCCGCGAGGTCCATAGCAAGCCCGTGCCCGCTTAGGAATTCCGAGAGACCTTCCTCGTCGAGATCGGTGAAACCCTCAAGTATCTCGACATCGTCCGGGACGCCGTATTCAGTTACCAGAATCTCCGGGAGCTCCAGGGAAGCCTCCCTGGCCTCGACGGGGTTGATGAGATGACTTTTGATCGCTGAGATATCGCTGTCCGACAGGTCTCCGGAAAGGATGTAAACCTTCGCGGAATGGATCAAAGGACGTTCGCCTTTGCTTATGAGCTGGATGCATTCGGAAGCCGAATCCGCCCTCTGGTCGAACTGGCCGGGAAGGTATTCCACCGCGAAGACGACGTCTCCCGGCTCGCTGTTGAGCTCGGAATAAACATCGTCTACCTGAGGTTCCGAGAATACTCCGGATACCGAGCGGACAAAGAGTTCCTCATCCATATTCTCGGCGTCGTAGCGGTTCAGGACCCTTATTCCGCGTATGCCGGAGATCCCGAGCGATCCGCGGACCTCGGCCAGAAGCGCGTTCGCTTCGTTCCTGAATCCTTCCTTCTTTTCAACGTAGATTCTGTAAACCATCGTTTCCTCTCATGCCTTCTTAAGCGCGTCAAGCGCTCTCTTTCCTATATCTTTCCTGTAGTATGCGTTATCAAAACTGACTTCTTTGACTCTCTCGTATGCCTTGCGGACTGCCTCCTCAAGCGAAGCGGCTCTGGCTGTAACACCGAGTACTCTTCCGCCGTTGGTCAGGAGCTCGCCGTTCTCGCCCTTCTTTGCTCCGGCTATGAATATGCCTTCGGTGTCTTCGGGAAGCGTGATGAGCTTGCCTTTCTCATATGCCTGGGGATAGCCTTCCGACGCCATGACGACACAGCAGCAGGAGTCATCTGAGAATCTCACGTCTGCAGAAGCAAGGTCCTCGTCCGTAACGTGCATCATTATGTCGAGAAGGTCGGAATCCAGAAGCGGAAGGACGACCTGGGTCTCGGGATCTCCGAATCTGCAGTTGTATTCGATCACCTTGGGACCGTCTG
>JAFWFF010000020.1 GCA_017515765.1 Bacillota bacterium
ATCTCGTCATTATCAAGCTGCCGGAATATGCGGTCTGGCGCGGCCGGGATCATTTTGACCACTTTCCGCAGTACTCGCTCGCGACCTGCGCTGCGAGGCGTGCGTTGTTGTAGACGAGGCGGATATTGCTGTCCAGGCTGTCGCCGCCCGTGATGTCTTTGACCTTTGCGAGAAGATAGGGGGTCGTTGCCTTCCCGTGAATGCCCTCGCGGACGGAGTCCTCGATCGCCTCGTCGATCGCGCGGTTTATGACGTCCGGATCCATCGAGTATTCCTCAGGGATTGGGTTTGTGACGAGCATCCCGCCCTTCAGCCCCATCTCGCGCTGGGCCTTGAATGCCGCCGCGATCTCAGCGGGGGTGTCCAGCCTGTAATCCACGGAGAACCCGCTCTTCCTGGTATAGAAAGCGGGAAGTTCGCTCGTGCCGTAGCCGATCACCGGGACGCCGTGGGTCTCCAGATACTCGAGTGTCAGGCCGAGGTCGAGGATCGACTTTGCTCCCGCGCAGACCACCAGGACAGGCGTGTTGGCAAGCTCCTCGAGGTCTGCCGAAATATCCATCGTGGTCTCGGCTCCCCTGTGGACTCCTCCGATGCCGCCCGTAGCAAAGATTTTTATCCCTGCCATATGTGCTATCATCATCGTAGTGGTGACCGTGGTCGCCCCGTCTTTCCCCTGTGCGACGAGAACGGGGAGATCGCGGCGCGAAGCCTTTGTTACGGCCTGCCCGGTCTTGCCGAGATACTCGATCTCCTCGGGTGTGAGGCCGGCCTTAAGCCTGCCGCCCAGGATCGCGATGGTCGCCGGGACCGCGCCGTTCTCGCGGATTATCCGCTCGACGTTGAGCGCGGTCTCCACATTCTGCGGGTAGGGCATGCCGTGGGAGATTATGGTGGACTCCAGCGCCACGACAGGCCTGCCTTCGCGGACCGCCTGCTCAACTTCCGGATTGACGTCAAGATATCTGTTCATATTTGCTGTTCCTTTCTGAATTGCTGCGCCCGGGCCGTTACCGCTTCCGCGGACATTTCAGGGTTTATGGTCCCGGGGCTCTCTCCCGCTATGCTGGCGGCTGCGAGAGCAAATCGGCAGGTCTCGGCGAGGCTGAGGTCCTGCGGCCATGCCCAGGCAAGCGCAGCCATGAATGCGTCGCCCGCGCCGGTGGTGTTCACCGGTTCTCCGGGGAAGCAGGGGACCGTGATGACCTCGTCTCCTTCTGCGGCAAGCACGCCGCCGGCGCCGAGGGTTATGAACACGCGCCTGAGCCCCCTCGCGAGCAAAGTCTTCGCGGCCGCCCACAGGGTCGCGTCGTCGGTGATCTTTATCCCGGAGAGTACTCCGGCTTCGATCAGATTGGGCTTCATCGTGTGGATCTTCTTAAGCAGAGGCTTGAGCTTCCCGGCTTTGCGGGTCGAGACCGGATCCACGAACAAAGGCGCCTCGCAGTGCTCGGCGAGCCACGCCAGCGAGGACGCGGGTATATTCGCGTCGGCTATCACGATCTCCGCGCCGTTCAGAAGCGCCTCATTTTCCGCGAGATACTCCGCTGTGATCTCGCCGCAGATCGCCATGTCCGAGACAGCGACCGCCATGTCCCCGTCATTGTCGTTGATATAGAGATAGGTCGAAGTCGCCTCCCCGGGCACCTGCAGCGCGGCGCTCGTGTCTATGCCGAGCTCCTCGCAGGACTCGATGATCTTCCGCGCGTAGATATCGTCGCCGAACGCGGTGAGCAGATAGACCTTCATGCCCAGAAGGGTCATATTGTGGGCTATGTTCCTGCCGACACCGCCGACGCTGACCGCAACGTGCCCCGGGTTGGAATCGCGGCCCACCAGGGGACTGAGCGACTGGCCGCCGATATCGATGTTCACGCCGCCCACCACGACCGTGTATTTTTCCTTAAATACTGTGTTATCCATTCCTCATCAAAGTCTCAAAGAGCCGGATCCCGCGCGTTTCGGCGCGTTCCCGGCTCTCAGGATCATATTCGGCTTGTTTGCCGGATCAGTTGCTGTACAGGTTGGTGGTCACGTACTCCGGATCGCAGGTGACGTCGAGGCCGAGGGCCGACAGTGCCTGCTCGTCGCGGTCCGAAAGGATCGCGGTGCAGTGCGCCCTGCAGCCGGTGAGCAGCGGTAGTTTGCTGACGGCTACTGCTGCCGAGGGGTTGTTGGTCCCCGAGATCGCCAGGGTCATCAGGACCTCCTCCAGGTTCAGGCTCGTCCGGTCGTAACCCAGCATTTCGGTCTTCATCTTCTGGGTGGTCTCCAGGACGTAGGGAGTGATCAAAAGCATCTCGTCGTCGATGTGGGAGAATTTTTTGATCGCGTTCAGGACCGCTGCGGCTGCCGCCACCATCCTGCGGGAGCTCCGGCCGGTCACCATGGAGCCGTCCGGCATCTCGATTGCCATGACTACGGTGTTGAGGTAGCGCTCGTCCATCTCGCGCTTCTTCTCCGCGTAATCGCGTGCAGCCTGGACAACGGCGCGGTCGCTCACGTCGCGGCCTACCTCCTTCATCAGGAGCTCTGCCCTGGAGAGCTGCTCGGCGGAGATCTTGCCCTTCTTATAGTCGCATTCCGCAATCAGGAAGCGGCGGATTATCTCCTGGCAGGCCGCCTCGCGGCAGACTTCGTCGTCGGTGATGCAGAAGCCGGCGCGGTTCACACCCATGTCGGTCGGAGACTTGTATTCGGATTCCTCGCCGGTGATCTTCTCGATGATACGCTTCACTACCGGGAAGACTTCGATGTCGCGGTTGTAGTTGACCGCAGGCTGGCCGTATGCCTCAAGATGGAAGGAGTCGATCATGTTGACGTCCTTCAGGTCGACGGTCGCGGCTTCGTAGGCGATGTTGACGGGGTGCTTGAGCGGCAGGTTCCAGATCGGGAAGGTCTCGAACTTCGCGTATCTGACCTTAAGGCCGCGCATATAGTCATGATAGAGCTGCGAGAGGCAGGTCGCGAGCTTGCCGCTTCCGCCGCCCGGGCCGGTGACCACGACCAAGGGTTTGGTGACTTCGATATAGGGGTTGGCTCCGTATCCTTCCTCGCTGACGATCGTGTCG
>JAFWFF010000154.1 GCA_017515765.1 Bacillota bacterium
CGGAAAAGGCTTCGAAGGCCTGCTGAAGAGATACTTCGGCTAAGCTGAAGACTTCAAGATACGGCAAAAAAACCATCCCCGCGTCAAACGCGGGGTTTTTCATATGCGGGCATAGCCCTCTACTCCCCGCTACGCGTCAAACGCGTAAACGCGATCTGTCAGCTGCGTATTTCTCAGCTTACTTCTTTTTCGGTTTGAACGCGCCCACTTCGCTCATGGTGAGCTGTTCTCCCAATTTGTCCTCCTCGAGTTGGTTTTGAATGTACTCTGCGATTCTTGCCTCGTTCTTCCCGACCGTATCAACATAGTACCCCTTGCACCAAAATTCTCGGTTTCGATATTTGTATTTCAACTCACCAAATTGTTCATAGAGCATCGTGCTGCTTTTCCCTTTGAGATATCCCATGAAACTCGAAACCGCGTATTTTGGTGGTATCTCGACCAGCAAATGTATATGATCCGGGCAAGCCTCTGCTTCGAGTATATTGACTCCCTTCCATTCGCACAGCTGTCTAAGTATTTGGCCTATCGCTTCCTTCTTTTGGGCGTAGAACACTCGTCGTCGGTACTTTGGTGCGAAGACAATGTGGTATTTGCAGTTCCACTTTGAATGCGATAAACTATTGATGTCATTCATGGGCATATGGATGTCCTCCTTCTGTTTCCTTGTTTGCAGCTGACAGACCGCATTCAAAGTTTAACAGGAGGAGTTTTCTTACTCAAACGCATAGCGTTTCCTGAACCACGCGTCCAACGCGTGGTTTTACATATACAAAAAACCGCCCGGCGCGCCGCCGGGCGGGGCGATTTGATCAATAACCTACCGCAAGGCCGAACAGGAGGATGGCAGAGGTCAGCAGGAGATTGGCGAGCTGGAATCTGGCGGACCAGGCGGCCCACTTCGGATAGCTGAGGTCGGCAAGGCCGAGCGAGATCAGAAGGGCTGCGTTGGTCGGGTAGAAGACGTTGGAGAAGCCGTCGCCGAAGGCGAAGGCGACAATGCAGAGCTGGGGCGAGATGCCGAAGACCTGCGCGAGCGGGATGATCAGAGGCATCAGCATGAACGCTTTGGCAGAGCCCGAGCCGATGAAGAAGTTCATCACGAGGACGATCAGATAGATGAAGAGGATGACCGTCCAGCCGGGAAGCGAGCCCGCTATTCCGACTGCGCCGTGGAGGATCGTGTCAAGGATCTTCGCCTGCTCCAGGGTGAAGCGGATAGATGACGCCATCAGGATCATGAGGACCGCCGGGAGGATGCTGACCACTCCGCTGCCGAAGCTGGACGCGAGGCTCTTCCCCCGCATGCCGGCGATAAGAGGCGCGGCTATGCCCGCTGCCAGGAACATGACCGCTACGGCGATCATGGTGTAGTCCTGGAGCGCAGGTATAAATGTCGAGCATAGTATGAAGACGATGCCCGCGCCGAGTATGGCGCCGAAGGCCGTGAGCGCGCGGTCCATCTGCCGCGACGGGGTGAACGCTTCGGCAGCGCGCGTCTCAGAGAGAGGCTTTTCGACCTTTTTTGCGTGGCGGCGCACGAAGAACAGGAGCATCGGGAAGATCAAAGCGAAGGACAGCAGCCTCAGCCATATGCCGGAGAACATCGGAAGGCCCGCGAGGCTTTGAGCGACGCCGACGGTGAAGGGGTTCATCACGCCGGAAGCGAAGCCGCAGCCCACCGCCAGCAGGCTCATCGCCATGCCGGTAAGCACGTCCCAGCCGAGGCCGACAGCAAGCGAAGTCACGATCGGGACGAGCGGCACGACTTCCTCAAACGAACCCACCAGGGCGCCGAGCGCCATGAAAAACAGGATGACGACCGTCATCAGCCTGTAGCGGCTCGCCCCGAATCTGTGGGAGATCCGCGCGAGCATATAGTTCATGATGCCGCTTTTGTCCAGGCCGTTGAAAGCGCCGCCTATCACCAGCAGAAAGATGATGACCGCGATCAAAGTCCCGCTGCCCGGCGCGCCGAGCACCAGGAACGGCGAAAGCAGCCATTTCCAGAACGGGAGCCCGCCCTCGGTATAGCTGAAACCCGCCTCAGTGTCTATCACCGTCTGGCCGGCTTCGTTCACCGTCCGGGCATATTCCCC